>CAYGVV010000001.1:0-24732 GCA_964353395.1 uncultured Candidatus Bathyarchaeia archaeon
AACTTGACCTCAGAGAACTCCAGAAAACAGGCCGCATCGGAAGAATAGAAATCGACCTACACAGCAAAAACGACCGAACCACAGGAACCATAACCATACCCACAAGCCTAGACCGCGTAAGCACCGCCCTAATCGCCGCCAGCGTCGAAAGCATCAACCGCGTAGGACCCTGCAGCGCCAAAGTGCTCCTAGACAAGATAGAAGACATCCGAGAAGCACGAAGAAAAATTATCATTGACCGCGCCAAAGAAATCCTGCACAAGTGGAACATCGAATCCATGCCCAGCGTCGACGAAGTCTACAAAGAAATCAGCGACACCATGAAACTAGGCAAAGTCGAAAAATACGGACCAGAAGACTTACCCGCAGGACCAGCACTTGAAAGCTCAAAAGAAATAATCATCGTAGAAGGACGCGCAGACATCATAAACCTAATGCGCTGCGGCATACTCAACACCGTCGCGCTTGAAGGCGCCAAAGTCCCAGAAACAATAAAACGTCTCACCAAAGAAAAAGAAGCCACTGCACTCTTAGACGGAGATCGTGGTGGTGACCTCATCCTCAAAGAACTTCTACAGGTGACAAGTATTCGCTACGTTGGACGAGCACCACGAGGCAAAGAAATTGAAGAGTGCAACTGCAAAGAAGTCGCCGAAGCCATAGAAAACAGAATAGCCGTCTCCGACCTCTTCAAACCAAAAAAGGCTGAACGACCAAAAATCGTGTATCCTGAAGCAATAGGCCAAGCCGCAAAGGCGCTGGTAGGTTCGCTTGAAGCCGTTCTTATGAATGAGAAGCTTGAGCAAATGGAGCGATTGCCCGTCAGCCAACTTGCCGAGAGACTGCAGCAAACGACGGGTGTTGACACCCTGATTTTCGACGGCATAATCACCCAGCGAATAGTGGACATTGCCAGTGAAAAGAACATTAAGTGTATAATTGCTTCTCGTGTTTCTGAAGCAGTGAAGCCAGCGTTGAACGTTGAACTTGTGACTTTCCAAGATGTAGTGCAGAGTTAAGCGCCGATGAACTCCATCAGACTTATCTTTCCTTTCTTAAATGAGACGGAAGAATAAAATAGAAACATTGGCTTATCGCCTTGAATCCGGTTATCTTCCGGCTCTCACAAGACTTGGCTCTGAAAGTCAAAATGCGCATGGCGTCTATGATGATAATTGCACGTTAGTCTGAACGGGGTTTCAGTTAACTTCTGTTTTCCCCGAGATGACTTTAAATTAAATTCTGAGGCGCCGCAGTACGCCATCACCATCAGCTATTGCGCGACTATCGGGTGGTTTCGAGCAGAATCCTCTTCAGGATAACTGCGCCATGCTTCATTTTCAGTTTTTTCTCGCCCAGCCTCTGCCGATATCTAATGGGCACTTCGACTGTTTTGAATCCTTTTCGCTCCACTTGATGGTTCAGTTCCACTTCGATGTCGAAACCTTTTGACTTCACCGTCCAATTTCTGAGAATTTCGGCACGTATAACCCGCAAACCAGTCAACGGATCGTTCAAGTCTACGTGGTTAAACAGGTTGTGAGCGAAAGCTAAAACTCTATTTCCGAAATAGAGCGAACTGCGCAAAGCCTTTCTATCTATCTTCTGGCTGAATCTGTTTCCGCAAACCATGCCCACCTCTGGATTTCGCTCTAGTATTTCGATCATTTCAGGCACATGTTCTGCGGGGTAAGTGTAGTCTGCGTCGGTGAGAACAACATAATCCGCATTTGAGTTTATGGATTCAAGTGCCTTGGATATGGCGTCGCCTTTGCCGGTGCCATTTTGAAAAAGAATTTCTGCTCCGCAGTCCTTAGCGATTTCCACAGTTTTGTCGTGGCTGTGGCCGTCAATGACGAGAACGCGTTGAGTGTGCAGGTTTTCTGAGAGTTCAAGTATTGTTAAGCCTATGCCTGGTTCCTCGTTTAATGCTGCGATTACGACTTCAGTCGTGCAGTGTTCATGTGCTCCTCTTATCATGATAATCCCTCAAATGTTTCCTTTTGTTGTTGTATGGTATCGTAGGTATCGCGAATACATTATAAGCGAGATTTCTGGAACCCTAACAAGTCGAAACTCGATACATTACATACAGAGTATAAACACATGCGGAACGGTTTACAATGTGCAATGACAAACCAAAAGAAGCACAATTTACACCAAAAGGGCAAAAAATCGTCAACCCTGATTCAAAGCCAAGTTCAACCTATATAAAAGGGAGGGGGTAGTCACCGAGAGCACAACAGCAACCTCTATTAACGCAGGAATTGTTTTTATTTTCCGCTTCAGTTGCAATTAGTGTAAGGAGTATATGAGTTATGGAGTTTAAAGGCAGCCAAACTGAAAAGAACCTCTTAGCTGCTTTCGCAGGAGAATCCCAAGCCAGAAACCGCTATACTTTCTTCGCCAACGCCGCCAAAAAGGAAGGCTACGAGCAAATAAGCGCCATCTTCCAAGAAACAGCTGATAACGAGAAAGAACACGCTGAACTCTTTTTTAAGCAACTCAAAGGCGGAATGGCAGAAATAACCGCGGCTTACCCAGCAGGCGTAATCGCTTCAACCGCGGAAAACCTGAAAGCCGCAGCAGACGGAGAAAAATTTGAGTGGACAATGCTGTACCCTAACTTTGGAGACATCGCCGAACAAGAAGGCTTCAGCGCTGTAGCCCAAACGTTCCGTGCAGTCGCCAAAGTGGAAGCTTACCACGAACGCCGATACTTGAAACTGCTGGAAAACGTGAAACAGGACAAAGTCTTCAAGAAAGACGCGCCAGTCAAGTGGAAATGCAGAAACTGTGGCATGGTCATCGAAGGCAGCGAAGCACCAGTCGTTTGCCCAGTCTGCGGTCATCCGAGGAGCTACTTTGAGGTTTGGACAGAAAATTATTAGCCCCCCACTTTTTTTCAGCAAGTATGCTGCATGCTCTTTCAATGGTGGAAGCAAAAACCTGTCTGTCCCTTGCGTCACGTGACTGTTTCGTTCCAGAAAATCAACTCAGTATAGCGACTTGCTATCGTATCCATTAATTCTGGGTCGTCGTAAACGATGTCTAAGCGAGAACCGTACTTCGCTACAAGTTTGTTCGCGTCGTCCCAAACCTTAGAAGACAAGGCATCAGCGCTCCACAGTCCCAATATGCTATCTGTGGAACTTCGAAATCCAAAGCCGTAACCCTGAGGGAGAACATACGCCACATTTCCCTGATTAACCCCATAGTCTTGTGGGTGACTGCATATGTAGTCCCAAAAGTTCTTCAACGCTTCAAAATGCTCTTCAGTCAATATTCCGTACTGAGTTGAATTTGGATGATCAAAAATTACCACATATTTCGCTCCAGCATTGTATGCTAAAACCATATCGTCGTAAAGTTGAGAACCTGATTCCAAATAAGGCGGTTGTCGGTATGTCCAAGTGATTAAGGCACCCCAATCCTTGTTCTGAGCCCTAGCGGCACCTCTGCAAAGTGCGATATTCATTTGTCTGCTGTGGTTCCACCCAAATTCAGCGAAGACGCTGTTAAATCCAGCTTTATAGTCAAACCAATAGAGCGCGTAGTCTGCCGTGAATACGCCAGAGTACAGTTGCTCATGAAAGTACTCCAAGTGGCTTTGAAGGATTTCGGCATAATCTTCGGAGGCTCCCGTGTAGTTTTTCACTTCCGGAACAAAACTACTCGCATTGAGAAATCTGTTTGTCACATTGTCTAGCTCTTTTCCTCCTGGTTCGTCGATGCGGTACACCCCCAAGAATTTGCCACCGTATTTTTGCTGTGCGTCCCTGGTCCACAGGCGTGGAATATAGGTGTAACTCGTGGTATTTGTGAAAAGAACGATAAAGTGTAACCCTGCATTATAGATGTAGTCACACGCCTCATTTAGCGCACTCTCGTCAAGGGATATTTCAGGTAAGCCTATTATGAAGAGATTCGTGTAGTCCTTCACTTTATCCACTAAACCCTTCAAATTACTCAAAGTATCCTTTAAATCACTCAAATTGTTGCTGTAGGCAAATTCAACGCCAACAAGAAAACCGGAAGACTGTCTATCGCCAACTAACTCAATTGCCACAAAAAGAGATATGGAAACAAGTGCGATGAGTATGATTGCCAATATTATCTTTCTTCGACTCAATTACTACTCAACCATCCCGCAGGATAGTCAATGTTAGGAATTCTTTTGCTAATAACATTTGTTGGTCTGTGGCAAAGAGCTAAGCCGTTCATCGCAGTCATTCAATGCTCAACTTAAACGTGCTGAGCAAAAAACTCTTGAGGCAACCTGCACAATAGATGTGGTCAAAGGCGGTTCACCAATGTCGCTTGCGGATAAACCTTGGGTAATTCGGGAGCTCCTGAATTTTCCCTTCTTACCTACCCCACCAACTGTTATCGATACTGCTCTAAACCTTTTTCACCTCAAGGAAGACGAAGTTTTTGCGGATTTGGGCTGCGGAGAAGGAAATGTGCTGATTCGCGCAGCAGAAAGATTCAACGCTTTCTGCGTGGGCTTCGAAATCGACTATAGGCTCTTGCCTGAAGCGAAGAAAAACATCAAACAAGCAGGATTAAGCAGCAAGATAGACATTGTTTACGCGGACATTTTCACTGTTGACCTTTCACGGTTCGACGTGCTTTACGTTTACCCTTTTCCCACAATCGCGCAAAGGCTTTCAGAAAAGATGCGGGAAGAATGCAGAAAAGGCGCCACCGTCTTAGTTCATGACTATTCTTTTCCCACGCTCAGGCTAGTCGAGACGGCTTACGTTCCCGTGAGCAGTATGCACGTGCACAAGATTTATGTCTACAGATTTTGAGCTTTTCGCAACTTCTTGTTTAAGCGCCTGTTCATCTGCTTCGCTTATAGAGCCCGACAAGCTCGCCCTTGGCAAGTATGTGTCCTTGCATGGCTTTCTCCAAATCCTTCTTCCTCGTCGCATTCGGGTTCAACGCAAGTTCCGTGTCCAAGGCGTAAACCTTGAAGAAATAGCTATGCGTACCTGAAGGGGGACACATTCCAAAGTATGATCGCTGCCCAGCACTGTTCAGTCCTTCAGTTCCTAGAACACTGTGCTCTTCAATCTTGCCGGTTGGAGGAATATTCCAGACAATCCAGTGGTCAAACGTGCCCCTTGGCGCGTCAGGATCATCAACGATCAAAACCAAAGTTTTCGTTCCCAGCGGCACATCGTTAATCGTCAAAGGCGGATTCACTTCGGCGCCGTCGCAACTGTACTTCACGGGAATGAGCTTGTTGTTCTCAAACGCTGAGCTTTTCACAGTTAGTTCTAGCATGAAGCTCAACATGTATTATGCGCGTTCAAGCAAAAAAACTTATCTAACGCACGTTTCACGTCAAGTCAGGTTGCACAAAGGCTATTAAGTGAAACATTCAGAGTACGTTCAGGGAGGCAACTCCAAACATGTGTGGCATTTTCGGGTTTATTCTCAGAAAACCGTTATCCATAAACAGGGTTTTTCAGGTGCTTAAGAAACTGGAAGTCAGCCAGTACCCGGGTGAATCGCAGCCAGTTGGCGGGTATGGTGCAGGCGTAGCAGTCATGCTCAAGGATGGTGACATTATCGCCGAAAAAGTCGGGAAAACCGCGGATTCTCCAGCAGCACAACTGGCTGAAGCAGTTAAAGCCAAGCTCACTGAGGCGTCAGTTTTGCTTGCGCATGTGCGTTTTCCAAGTCAGGATTTGCTGGGCACGGTACGGTTCAGGGAAGCCGCACAACCTTACGTTGAACACTTCGGGCCAGAGCTAACCATCGTTTCAGTGCATAATGGCAAAGTGGAAAACTGCGCGGAACTCAAGGCTAAACTGAAGACCCATGTCTTTGAAAGCGAAAAAGTCGGCTTTGTCGATTCAGAGGTTATTCCGCATTACTTCAGAGAGATGCTGAACGAAACAGAAAACATGGATGCCGCAGTGTACGAGTTGCTGTCTTCCCTGAAAGGATCAAACGCTGCGGCGTTGCTGCAGGTTGACGCGGAAAACGCGTTCATGCACCTGATCCATAAAGGCAAAACAAGAGGCTTAACAGCATGGACCAACGACAGGAACGAAGTGATTTTCTGTTCCAGACCCGAACCAGTGCAGGATGAGCTTAAGTCGCTGCTTGCAGTAGGCAAATTCAAAGAGAAAGTCTCAATCAAATGGCAAGAAGATGCAGGGCTCAAACTCTCTTTCCCAGCAACCTTTGAATAGCTAACGGACCCTGTGCTCTGTCACACAGCTTTTCGGTTCAAGTTGGAGGTGGAGGAGGGGGTGGCGGAGGCGTCTCAAATTGGGAAACTGGCTTCTTCTGCAGATCTGGCGTGGTGTACATCAAGAAGCCGCCGATTATCCTGAGCACAATCGCCACGATGAACAAGTAAACTCCGACAGTTAAGCCCCAGTTAACCGTAGTTACACCAACTACTGGCAACACAGAGTTGGTTGTGCCCAGAACAGGGCTCGCCGCTATCGTACGCATCATATCTCCAACCTGTGCTGGAATGCTTTGACCTGGAAATAGCCCGTTCGCAAATGGCAAAAGCGCTGGCAGCTGGGAGATGAAGACTAAGACCAAGATTATGGGCAATATCGTAGCTATGATGCCTATCCAGAGTTTTTTCCCCATTGTCTTGCCGCTTCTAACGCCTATTACATCAAGTGCTAAGAGGACGATGCCTGCGCCTATGATTATGGCGAAAGGTAGTTGTGTAGAGAACAAGGTCATGTATCCTGATGAGGCATCGGAACTGCCAATTCCCAGGAACATGTTTACAGTAACTCCGTGGACGCCGTCGATGGTCATTAATGTGACGCCGCCTTGCTGCGCCAGTGGTCCAGTTTCAGACGAAGCCGTTATTGTGTACCATGGCACGAACAATGCTATTACAGTAACTATGATGGCTGCGATTCCCAGCATGAGTCCAATGCCGCCTCGCCCTTTGAGGAACCTGCTAACCATTAAGCCGCCTTTTCTATGAAGTTTAAAGATGCACCAGCCTTTCCAAGCCCCTCTAGCAACTATGTATATGATGAAGAAGAGTAAGAAGCTGGATACCAGCCACGCAAGAATAAAATAGTTGCCGTCAACCGACAAAGTGGACGCTAAATACGATTCTGGCTGTGCCCATCTCGTGCCGTCTTGGTTGAAAACTGGACCATACGGACCTGCTCTGCCTAAGGCTACGTCCTGTTCGGTTCCCCAGTACCCCCAGCGTCCCTTGAAGTCCAGCCAACTCTGACTGGCAGGGTGGTTTCCTTCTTCGCCCAGCATCACAATGTCAGTGGGCATTATGGTTATGGTTTTGCCGTCGCTTCCAACGACGTCGTTCTCTATTCCCATTTTGCCTTGATAAGAACGGAAGTAGTTGGCGTGGGATCCTTGTGCTACGTAAACAACTGGGTGATTGTCAACTTTTTCCACATCGCCCCAAGCAGCGTTTTGTCCAGCGCCGTGCTGTGAAAGCAAGACTGTCTGCGGATTCCAGGCGCTGTCGAGGAATACTTCAATTACTTCGATGTCGCCTTGGTGATCATTTAATGGTCCATTGTTATATGCGTAGAAGAGCCAGTATTGAAGAACAGTCGAGGAATAACTGGTGATAACGTGAACGTATGCTGTGTATCCGAGGCTGGCGGCGTTTGAGGAGTAATCAGCCGCTATGTTCTCGAAAGTTGCCAATTTATTGTCCAGAAATAGATCATTAGAAGTGTAGGTTCCCAGATTATCTGGCGTAGGCGCTGAATCAACGACAGATGAAGTTCCAGACGTATCACGCTGTTTGAGAACGGAACTTTCAATGATGTAGTTAACTGTGGTTGGGTAGAATTTTTCGCCTTGAGTGAAATGAAGAACAGGCGCAAACTGCGAAGCTAAGTCTTCGTTTGTTTGAGCTTTCACGGAAGGCTGCCACGCCAGAACAGCTAGGAGAATAATAGATAGAGCTCCAGCGAGGATAACCCAGTTGAAACGGTGAAGTCTGAAACGTGATTTTTTCAAAATGCGGATTCGCGATTTTTTGAGAGACATGTATAGTTACCCCTCACTCCCAAAAACACCTAATAGCGCATTTCACTAATAAATATATGCAAAAGGCAAGAACACCTGAATTCTGGAGCAAGATTTATGAGAAAACAACCCAAGCCTAATAGTTGAGTGTTCAAGAATGCGGTTGAAATCACTGGAAGAGAAATACCAAGTCAACGCAGGCATTGAAGAGGCTCAGAGGCGAGTTCAAAAAGCGCTGGACGAATTAGGCTTAAAAAACGTAACCGTGAAGAAGCACGTGCCTCCCCGCTACTTGCTGGTTGAGTACAGTCCAGGCTGGGTGGGAAAAACTTTTGAAATAGAGTTCTTGTTTAAAGAAACCAAGACGGGCACTGAAGTGGCTGTCAAGTGGCCTTACACGAAGGAACTTCCATCCAAAGATGAAACGCCCAGTGCATTTCGCAAGCAGCAAGAAGAAACAAGGCGGAAAACTGAGCGTCTCATCGAGGAGTTCAAACGGAAAATCGGCGCAACAGACATAGCAGGCACCTAAGTGCAGAGACTGATGGTTTTCTTCAGGAACACATTCGTTAAGATAGCAAATTTTAAAATGTTAAATTATTTATTCACAAAGAAGAATTTACACGCGAAAGAGAACGATGGCGACAAATTATGTCGTCTGGTTTTCCTGCGCTTTCCACTCCACTATCGTGAGCTTTTTGTCTCCTTGCGTGAAGCTCACGTGCACATGCATGGAGTCGCCAACTTTAAGGGGGAACATGCTGTCTTCGGCTAAACCCACTGGGAGATAGATGAGGTATCTGCCTTGGGAATTCTTGAATAAACGCGCTTTTCCTTCGTTAACCATCAACGTCACCTTAACCGTTCTGAGACCTACTGTTTGATGATTCACTAATTTAAAACTTATCCCCTTCCGAGTCCAAGCTGAACCTGGGTAATCCAACAGTTTTCAAAGAGTGGTGAACGGGATTTGAACGGCATAAGAAGATGCCATAATATCCTGAGAAAAAATTTAATCCTATTTGCATCATTAAGTAGGATAATTCTTTTATGGTACGAAAGCACTGTGTTATTTGAGGAAGAAAAATTGGGAAACATCGTGAAAATAACCCGAAGAGGACAAACTACAATCCCAGTAGAGTTCAGAGAAAAATTCGGAATCAAAGAAGGGGACAGATTAGTCGTAGAAGCCACAGAAAAAGGCATACTATTTAAAACCGTTCCAAGACTCGAAGAGATGGCAGGTATAGACTCAAAGTATGGTACACCAGAAGAAATAAAGAAAGAAATCGACAAGCTCAGGGAAGAGTACTAGCTTGAAAGAAGTCCTCGACACGAGATTCCTAGCCGAACACTTCTATTCCAACCAAGTAGAGATAAAAAAGAAAACTGCGAGAAAACTGAAAGACCTCATAATAAAAAACGAAGGCATACTTCCAACTATAGTAATCGCTGAAATCGTCCAAATCACCTGCGAAAAAAGAGGAAAGGACATGGCAGAAAGCCGCTATGAAGCGGTAACCCAAAGCGGACTGCAAATCCAAGACCTCACTCCACAAATTGCCAAGTATGCAGGTCTCCTCAAGAACAAATACAAAAACATTCCGATGGGCGACTGCATCATTGCCGCAACAGCCATCGAAAACCACGCAAGAATACTCTCAGACGACCCACACTTTGACAACATAGAAGAGACAAAACGCACTTGGATATAGGCATTAACTCTTTTTGTGTTTGGTGGACGGGGCGGGATTTGAACCCGCGACTTCCACGATGCCAACGTGGCGATCATGCCGAACTGATCTACCCGCCCAACGAACTGGACTTCTGAAGCTTTAACCCGCAACATTAGCGTATAAGCGTTTCCGATGATAACTGAATGATCCAAAGTCCCACACTAAGGTTCAACGAAGTGGAAGGGCTTATATTCCGATTGGCAAAATAAGATAAATTGCGCCTGCTTTGGATTTTGAACCGCGGAATCACTTCCTGAACGGAGCCGCACTTCCTCGGATGGCGACACGAAACAGGCGCTACACAAAAAGATGCTTATGAGAAAGAAACAAGGAGCTAAAGTCTAAATGAATACCCAAATAAGTGGAAAGAAAGTTGTCGGTAGAAACGCGGCCATTGCGTTAGGAATCATTTGCATCCTGCTAGCAGTCAGCTTAGTCGGAGTAATAGCCAATTACACGTCAATAATAAGCGTCAAAGATAACACCATAACAAGCAAGGATTCTGCAATCAACGACCTAAATTCACAAATCACCAGCAAAAACTCTCAAATAGCAGAAAAGAACAACACGATTTCCTCGTTAAACTCCCAAATATCGAGCAAAGATTCTCAAATAGAGACCCTTACAAGCCAAAAGGATCAACTGCAAACATGGCTAAACGGCAACGTCACTTTTCTAAACTCTCAAATTGAAAATCTTCAAAGCCAAGTCACTTCCTTAAATTCCCAGATAGGAGCCCTTCAAAGCCAAGCTTCATCAGATAAATCCACAATTACTAATCTCCAAGGCCAAGTTACATCTGCAAATGCCCAGATCAGCTCCTTAAGTTCCACTGTGACGGCTCTGCAGAGCCAAGTAAACGACCTCACAGCAATAATTAACATGAGCAAATCTAAACTACAAACCCTTGTCTTCCATGTCTGCGAAAAAGGAGAAGGGTACGTATGGGGTCATCTCCCCGACGTCAATTACACCTACAACCAAATTCTAGCCCTCAACAACAACACGTACAACATCCTTTTGCTCCCTGAATACAAAGGACACGGGAATTGGACAGAAGAACTTGCATGGATCACAGCTAACTTCGGAGGACAACACGGAATTCCGATCATGCTGGATGTCTTCGACGGAGGACCAAACGACACGCCTAATCCGCTGTTGACAACTGACCAAATTTTAGTGGCTATGGCAGTCGCTAACGTCCAGTATCTGCGGTTTGCCGAAGTTGTAAGCTGGCATAGTGAGCATTCACTGCCTTTTCCAGCCGAATATGTTGCCGCCATTCTTGCCTTCGCACGTGCGAACAACTTGAAGGTTATATGGACTGAGTGGAAAGCAGAAACATTCAAGGCAATTCAAACCTACATCAAGGGTTACGAAGACATCGTGACTGTTTCCTTCTCTACAAATTCAGGAGACCTCGAACCTGTCGATGGCTTCATGCAAGTAAGCAGAATGTTCCAACATTGGGGCGGCTCCGTTCAGGCCTGGTACTGGACCACACGTTACGATCCCGAACCCCTAAACATGCCCACCTCACTGCTAATACAACATGCTCTTTCAGCAAAAAACATAGGGGCAGAAATCCTTCAGTTTGAACCTTACTGGTACTTCTTTGACAATGGACAAGCAAAAGAAAACCTGAAACTCTTGGAGATTATGCTGGCTTAGTCCTTATGAACATCATCGTCACACCGCCCTATATTTCAGGTTTGCTCAATAACAGGCAAACCCAAACGCTTCGCATAAATCGCGCTTAATTCCGCCTCAATCTCAAGAATCCTCTTCTGCTGAGCCACGAAAATAGACATCACCATAGGCTCAAAAAGTATAGGATCCGCGGCGTTGCCACCCGCCATCGCCAAGCTCCTGTACATATCCATCAACTCCTCAAAAGCTTCCCGGTTTTCTTTACCCGTTAGGGCTTTTCTGAAGCCTTTCCACCGCTCAATCTCAAACTCCAAAGCCATCCGAAACGAAGGAACAGTCTTACCCATACATTCAACCTCAGGAAGTAAACAGTAAACAATGTGCTACAAGCGGTTTTTGAGGTGTAGCTGAAACCGACCCCCCCTTGCAGGTGAGAGGGATAAGTTGAAGTGAAAAATGCAGAAATTACTTTGCTTGGCTGACAGGACATTTTGGGCTAAAACTGACTATTCGTGTAGGATTTTCGGTTTCGCGAGGTTTTTGCGGATTCGGTAACTTCTTGGTGGCTTTGATTACTTTCATTGTCGTAGCCTTCGTGATCTTCCCTGTGGTGAAAATCTCCAAGAAATAGGTCATGGAACAAACTAAACCCCTTTTCTTTGATGTGTTTTGGCGTTTATTTTGCGAATAATGTGATCGGCATATTTGATTTTTGAGTTCTGTAGCCAATTGAGAAGTTTGCTTCTTCTATGCTGATTATGTCGTCTTTTGCCATGTTTTTGCAGATTAGATTGAGTGAGTTTTCGGTGAAATTTAGTACTGTTTTGCCGTCGTTTGTGAGTTGGTACACTTTTCTGGGGCGTTCTGCGTCCATGTACCATGTGCTCTTTAAGTAGCCTTTCTTCTCCAGCGTGCCTAGTAGGGGGTAGACGGTGCTGGGACCGAAATACACGCCGAAGCCTTTGCGGATTTTGGTGATTATTTTGTATCCGTGCATGGGTTCTTGTTTGAGGTATTGGAGGATGATCATGTCGAGGAGGCCTTTGGCGAGTTTGGTTTGGATTTCTTTTTGGTAATTGTTGGTCATTTTTCTTGTTTCTCCATGTGTTGTTGTGTTGTACAGGTGTACAATATGTCTTCTTAAGACATATTTCTCACGTCTTCATAGAGAAGAAGACCGCCATATAAACCCTCTGGCTAAAAAGCCACCATTTCAAATGCATATTTCACTTAAATGGAGTTGTACAGCAGATCAGCAGAAAACCGCGAAAGCTCCATCAAAACCTGAAAAAATTATATTGAACTGCAGGAAATATCTCAAAACAGCAGCGTAGAGATAGCAAGAGCACAAAATCCTGTCCCGTAAGGGCTTTGTTGATTAGGTCTTGGATGGCAGCGTTCAGGTTTCCGTTGTAGTAGGGTCTAACGATTTTTTCGTTGAACTCAGCCACCTACGAGGCGGGCACCTTATGAAATGTTAAATCTATCACGAGGTCCTCTTCGGTTGCATAGGCTAAGGTTTTCCTTCTCATAGGCTATCACTTGGGACTCCAGCCTATGGTGCAAACTGTTAAAAAGGCAGGTGCAGAATCGACCTTAGGGTGCAGCGGAGAGAGAAGAGTAAAAATGAAGAGAGCCATTCAGCTTCCCATAAAATTTTGAATAGAACGTTAATGGCAACGCGTGCAACTCTGATTACGGGCCACGTGAATTTCAGCAATTAAACCTATTTCTTTGTTCAAAATGTGTTAGTGCAGCACGTGAGTTCTCTAAACGAGTGAAGAAGACTTCACCAAAATCATATAAGCACACTGATTCCTCATTAATGCACGGCGATAGCTATCTGTGAGAGCAACGACTGGGACAACGAAATTCAAAAGGCAATGTCTAATCCAATAAACAGGAAAATCATTGAATATTTAGCTGAAGAAGACTTATCTTTCACGCAACTGCTAAGCAGAATTAATAGTTCTTGTGAGCACGGCAAATTTGGATATCACCTAAGAAGACTGGTCGGATTCATAGAATTTGAGCCTACAACAAAAAAGTACAAACTGACCTATCGAGGCAATTTGCTATTAGGCATTATTCGTGAATTTCGCAGTCGTGTTCTAAAAGCGAATCGACCGTTGAGGTATGCTGAGCAATTGGCTGCGGGAGACCATGCATTTGCCCTGGTTACTAGTGAATCTTTCAAACGGGACATAACGTTTCCGTTTTTTAAAGCTGGCTTGTCAAGAGGATATGCGGCGGTATATACTGTCGGCGAAGAAAAGTTGGACGCTGAAGTTTTAGCACTCAAAAAGCATGGCATAGACCTTGACAGCCTACCCACGGGAGCATTAACATTGATGCCGAGTTTTGAATGGTATATACAAAAGGGGAAAGCCGAAACTAAAACGATTATAGAGAATTTACAGATGCTGCTTGAAGAGAAGAAAAAAGCTGGATTCGCAGGGTTGTGGGGCGCCACCGAAATGGCGACTTTCATTGATAATGGAAAAGGTAACGAATTGCTGCAGTATGAAGCGTCGCTAGGCAGACAATTTGGTTTAGACATGTGTGGAATATGCCTCTTTGATAAGAAAAGGTTGGAAGAAATAGGCATTTCACAACTTATCAGAAGTCACGGTCACATAATCTCAGAAGAACTCTGCGGAAGGACGATGCCTTAAGAAAAGGTAAAAGAATTACACAATTCGTTAGCGAGTGCCTGGAAAAGTTGGTTAATAGAGATTCAACAATCTTGCCAACAGCGTCCTGAGTTATCTTGCTGTTTTTAATTACTATTTCCATGATTGAACCGAGCATGTCCTGCTTAATAACAAACGTGTTCCGACAAAAGTCTGGTTTGAGTCTGCAAAGAGACTGTTATCCTATTCAGAGTTTCATTTCATGATCTTTCCAAAACAGGTAAATCTTCGTCTGCAGGAGAAGGGGAAACGTCCCTTGAACACGTCAGGAGAACGGCTTAGGGGGAACCACCTGACCCCGGACTAATTTTTTTGTTGTCCAATTTAAATTTTGGAAAGTGACTTTTCAGACGGGTTATCTATATATAAGGGAGGGGGTATGCGCAGAAAGCAGGGGGTCGTAGCTTTTGACGTTCTAATCGTTTTGCTATAGGGTTAAGATGAGAAATAATGTAGCTTGTTTAGAACACTTTCTCCGGGTCTGTCAAGTCTTAGGTTGATGCTTCTTTCCTTCAAAAATCTGGTCATCACATCAAAGGGACAGATTCCTTTTCACCGTTAGGCTGCTCTGGCTACTCAGGCTATTGAACCGAAATCCATGCATCTGGATTTTGATACTTTACTTCAGGTCCTACTTGGTAGATGGCGTCGAAGTTTTTGAGGAAATCTTTGCTTGAGGTTCGGTTTGCTCTTAGCATTTTATTTCACCAAAATATCAATTCTTAATATGCCATATAACCTCCGCTCTCGCAACAAGAATATATCGAAAACAGAAATATTACAAAAAAAATCTGCTACCGCCGGGCATTCCAAAAAAATCGAGAAGCGTTTGCACATTGAATCGTTGCCAGCGACCAATCATTCAAGGTCCGAGGTGTTTCCTACAATGATGAATTAAGGATTCATAATCCTTTAGAGTGCGGCTCTGACTCCTATGAAATCAAGCTCAGGAGGATTTAGGCACATGCAGCCATTTGACTTCAATTTCGTCATTCTTCCATTAGTTATCTCAATAGTCGCCCTCGTTTCAGCCGTACTCCTCATAGCCAACAGACATGAAATCAAAGGAAAAAGGATCAATAAAGCGGTTGATAAATTCCTCAAAGAAAAAGCCAAGAAACGAGAAGAGTTTCTCACGCAACGAGAAGAGTTGAACAGGTTACTCAATGAAAAAGCCATCAACCAAGATACATACGGACGCTTATCCATGCTACTTAAGATTAATGAAGAAAAACTTGAACAGGCAACAGATTTACTCAGCTTCGTGAAGAACCAGAGCGGTACTAAAATTAAGATGAAATATCGTCAACATGATACTCTTTAGTGGTTCCTAATTTTTCAAATTCTTTTTCACACGGTCTAATATTTTCTTCAAACTTTGTTCTACCTCTCACTTCTGTTTTAAGCCCTAAAAGCCCTACGTTCAAAACGCCAATTCTCTCCAGAAAGATTAACCGTTCAAATCCGCCTTTCCATAAATAAGGGAGGGGATATGCTTAGAGAGCAGACAGCAAAAAACCAGACCTCTCCAGCCTATAAATAGTTTAAATAAGGGGGGTACAGATTTTTCCGAGCAACTAGTCCCCAAGCCTTAAACTGCAGTCAACCAACAGTTTATCCTATTTACCGAGGAGCAAAGCCAAAAATCACACTAGAGCTAGTCGTATTTTTTTAGGCGCAGCATTTTCCTGTAATTCTTCAGGTCCTGAGAAACCGTTTTCAGCAGGTTCAGCTCCTCCATTGTCCTCTGAAACTTCATTATTTCCTCGTGAGCTTTCATATGCAACGTTTTCTGTTTACTCATATTCCCATTCCAGTCCTGCGCCAACAGCCATGTGAAGAGTGCGTTGGAGGATGCGTCATTGTTTGTTGGCTACCAAAGAGCCAATCCGTCATCGAGGAGAAAGGAGAAGGCTTCGAGAACGGAAGAATATTGTTGGCTATTTTGGTGTGCCTTCAACCTCATTCATCCCCCTTATCGCATCACAAGACTTAAGATATCGGCGTATAAAAGCGTTATGCAGCACAAATAAACAAGAAAAACGCGCTTAGCCTAATGCTAAAACGCCTTCAAGAACCTTCTTTTCAGAAATCTCCAGCGTTTTGCTCAGCCAACTCTTCAAGAGAGCCGCAAACTTCGGTATCTCGCCACTGAACTTGATAACCTGATTGTTCTTAAGCGCGTTAACCTCAAAAGTCCGCTCAGTCTCCTTAAACGTGAAGGACACCGTTTGAGCTTGAGCAGCCAAAACTTGGAAATCCTCCCACTGCTTGCACTGAAAAAGCACAGGTGTGCCATTCACAGCCTCAAGCCGTGCAGCGTTGTCGCTTTTGGGCTCTTTAGCGGCAGCTGCGACTGCAACTTGAGGTTCGCGGGGTGACGCAGATAAGCATTTCACTAGGTTGCTTACGTCGTTTTGCAGGCCGTTTATTTTCTCCTCGATTTTCTCGACTTTGCCTGTTAATTCGCCTGTTTCCCCCATTTGGTCTGCAACTGTGCCTAACTCGTTGACGAGCCTGTCCAAGTCCTTCTCGTGTTCTTTGAGAACGTTCACGATGAAGTCTAATGCTTCTAAGGCTTCGTCTTTTGATGGTGGTTTCTCTGTCATGGTTCCTCTTCAGTCCTCGAGCTGGTTAATAGGGGTAATGCGTAAATAAAGCTAACGAATTCCAAAAACATATCCATGTGCAGACATAGCTATACTTATTATGAATAAAGTGTCTGTTTACAGAGTGACACACAAAAGGGAAGCAAGATTTAAATTCGCGGTTTATCAGAAGCTGCAACGCCCTTTTTCTCGCCGAAACGCACCATTTCCAACACATAGTCCTGAACTAGTTGCTCGGAAAAGACTATAGCCCCCTTATATAAAGAATGAACTTGTATGTGCTGTGTCTGGGGCTGTCTCTGTTTGGGGCAGAAAAGCCATCGTCACTGCTTCAGGACCGCATGAAAAAGGGTACTCTGAATCTTCAGACATGTAAAAGTTTAGTCCCAAGTTGGGTCTAAGCCTGAACGGCCAACTCAGTTCAGCCAATTGTTAACTAACCTCCACATGCCTGCCTCATTTGATATTATCGCCTGAGACCGACCAAGACAGTTAGTCAATGCGGCAACTGTTCTTTGTCAACACATTCCAGCTTGCTTCTCAACTTGGGTAAATTTATGTAATGACTTTAATTCAATATAAATTTGTTTGTACACGGGAAGTTATATTTGCCATTATGCGTGAGGAGTTTTTGACGAAGTCAACTAAAGTAAGGCATCATGCCACGCGCAGAAAACAGCAAACGATGGTGAGTATATAAACGATTGGCAGATGCGGAATGCTTTTCTGTTATGGTGCCTGCCAATTTTTGGGTTTATATACTTTAAAAGCTTAAACCTATTGTTCATAACGAGTGTATTGGCGCAGCCCATAACTCTCCGGTAAGGACGCAAATGACGAGCAACAAGGAAAAATTTGAGCAAGACCTAACCGTTCTACTTTCTCGATTAACAGTTGATGTGGATAGCGACTCAGAGCAAAAGCTCAGCAAACTCAAAAGTGAACTTGTGAGTCTCCACGAAGAGAACGTTGTTAAAATCAACCATTCAGTGATGGAGCTCGTGTGCGCAAAATACCTAATCCTCAAAGGCTACGATGTCCAAGTTGAGCATCCACTGAATGAAATTTTGACATGCGACTTATACTCGGTGAAAGGCTATGGGAACCTCATAGTAGAAATAGAAACAGGCTACATTCCGCCGGAACACGCCATGGACCCTTTAACTTATACTTACGCGCGGCTAGCCAGCAAAATAATACGTTACAGTAGTTTCGCTGGAAAATTCGCCATAGGTGTCCCCCCTCACTACGTGCTGCCGCTGCCGCGAACGCTAGCCTTGCCGCCCCGAAAAAGAACACCTAGAGACATGGAGCACATAAAAAACCTGTGCGACCTATATTACCAAAATCCACCCGTGACAACAAACGAAATTTTAAACGCCAGAATACATGAAATCTACATAATCGACGTTGACCGACTGAAAGTCCAAGCAATGGACCCTGACACTTACATGAAACGCGCGCTGCACAAAGGCGTAATTTTCACGCTGAAAGACGAAGGCATCATTGACCGATTGAAAACGGCTGAGCAAGGACGCGACGACGAAAAACTGGATTACTACACCAAATGATGCTGGAGCGCTCCTGATGCCATACTACGTGTACATCATCCTATGCAACGATGGCAGCTTCTATACTGGATACACCAAAAACGTGAAAGCACGCGCGAGACTGCACGCTAACGGCAGAGGCGCAAGATACACAAAAATGCACAAACCACGAGAAGTAGCCTACATCGAACAGCTCACTTCGCGGTCAGAAGCCATGAGACGAGAAAAAGCAATAAAAAAACTCAGCCACAGCCAAAAAGAAGACCTGATTAAATCGCAAAAAACGCGCAAATAACCAGGGCGAAAAACCCGCTGAGAGAAAGTTTGATTAGAAACCAACTGGCAAATAGAGAATTCAAGGCGAGAGACATGCCAAAGAACAAGCCAACGTGGTGCGAGAAACTGCACGACAGCAAAGGACTCCCAAAAGTGGAGCCCATCACAGGCAACATGAGTAAACGGTGGGGCACAGGAACCTTAGTTATCCCAGCACCCATCGAAGTGGACGAAATAATGCGCAAAGTCCCCAAAGGCAAACTCACAACCATCAACGACATCCGCGCCGCACTCGCCAAAAAACACAACGCCACAATCGGGTGCCCCATGACCACGGGTATCTTCTCTTGGATTGCAGCCCACGCCGCAGAAGAACAACGCCAAAACGGCGAAAAAGACATCACGCCCTACTGGCGGGCACTGAAAACAGGCGGTTTACTGAACGAAAAGTACCCAGGCGGAATCGAAGCGCAAAAACAGCTCTTGGAAAGCGAAGGGCACACCGTGATTCAGAAAGGCAAAAAATGCGCAGTGCTTAACTACGAGAAGGCATTGGCAACCATTTAAGCTCTAAATAGTCTCTTGGCACCTGTGTGAAAAAATCAAATAATGAGCATTAATGTTAAACCCGCGCACAAAGGAATCAAAAGATTATCGTTCACGGGCAGAGGCAAAACCTCCACCGTCATGGCAACAGCAGCCCCAACCAAAGCCATCCAAGGCGCCACAAAAAATGAACCCGCCAGAAACGCAAAAGCGAAGCCAGCCAAAGAACCTTCCAACGTTTTCGCTTTGTTAAATGGAAGAGGCTTCTTTGTGATTAGACCTCCGACGAGGGAGGCGGTGCTGTCGCCCAAGGCGAAAATGGCTATTGCGGCGTTGCTAGCGGGAACTGGAAAAAGCAGCAAAGTAAGCACGATGCCCACAGCGAAGTAGACTGGTGCTAAAGTGAACTCGCAAAGCTCTGTCTGAGACGCTGCATAACGCGTTATGGTGGAGATAAGCGGCATGTTTTTTCCCCTTACACGTGACAATTCAGATGCCACGTAAAAAGCAATCACAATGCAAATCAGTAATGCAGCAACTGGAACACTGATTACCCCCGCGACAACAGGAACAAAAAAGCCTGAACCATGAATCATTTCCCGGAAAACATCGTTCCTTGACGGAAAAGCTCTCCGCTTGGATTCCCCGTTTAATACAAGCAAAATCTTCGACAGCTTGCCGTTTACCACAGTGTCCGCTTTCATGCGTATGCGGAAATCAGGGTTGTACCCTATTTTTTGCGCTCCTTTGAGAAAAAGACATGCGTTATTGCGGTCATCAGCCACAACCGCACACTCATCAACGCGTAATCCTTCAGTTTTGACTATTTGGTTGAGGACTCGCAGTTTCCCGTTTGGTTCTATAACTTCGCCCCAGATTTCTCCCGTCAGAGCCTCATCTTTGACGCCTACTTCTACGCCTACAGCGTAATCCGCCCCTAACATATCTGCTAATTTCTTGACTAGAAACGTTGGCAATCCTGAACTTATCAGCGCAGTTTTGTAGCCCGCTGATTTGAGCGAAGCGAAAACCTCTTTTGCATTAGGCATTAGGGGAAGCTTTTCGAGGCTTTGCAGGAACAACTGAAGTTTGGCGCCACGCATGACCATAAATAAACGTTGCAAAGCTGACTTCAACCGCATCACGCCTATCTCGTATAGGAACCCGAAAAAGAGAACCTTAAGCAGCGGCGTTAGGCCTAGGCTTCTGCCCACTTCAAAGAACAGGCGGTTCTTGGGTATTAGCACGCCTTCAACGTCGAAGACCACAAGCTTTGACTTTGTGCAGTTTTGAGTTGTCAACAGTTTTCACTTCAACCTGTCCGCGGGAAACGGGAACGCTACTAAATAGGCGCTGATGTTCTAAAAAGGAGTTCCGCTGCATCAATCCAGATTCTGTCACGTGGACTCGCTGCAAAGGTACTTTTCACTTTGCAGTTCCAGAGGGCAGCCTCCTCCGCAGACCTGCAGTTGAGGGCAGTTCTTGCATTTGGCTTCAGCGTAGGCTCTGATGCGTATTTTCACGGCAACTGGGTGGTTCCAAATCTGAATCCACTTGTCAGTAAGGATGTTTCCTAAGCTTTCAAAGTAGCTTTGGCATGGGTAAACATCCCCGTTCGGTGCAACGCACATGTTAATCAGCGCTGCCGTGCACGATTTGACGCCTAAACCTGCTTGGACAGGGTCGAAACGGCAGTACTGGGTAGGCGTGTACCACAGGAATTTTAGTCCAAGCTGCTGGGCTTTGACTCGGATTTTGGGCAGAAGCTCATTCAACTGGTCAAAGGTTAACGCGAATTCTTGGCTTACGCTTTCGGCTTTTCCAGAGTATATGAGGCTGTTGCAGCCGAAAGCATCAACGCCTAAGACCCTGATGAAGTCAACTGTGTCCAGGAATTCTGGGGCGTTGTGCTGGCTGAGCGTGGAGTTCGTGGTCACGTAAATTTGTGAGTTAACCGCATTCCTGATTCCTGCAACGGTTTCCTTCCAACTGCCAGACGAAGCGGTCATCAAATCGTGGACTTCAGCCTTGTGAGATTCCAGGGTTACTTGCACGAAGTCTAACCCTGCTTTCTCAAGCGTTTCCACGTAGGCTTTGTCTTTTAGCCTTCTGCCGTTGGATATGAGCCCCGTGACCATGCCTTTGTTCTGGGCATAAAGCAGCAGTTCAGGCAGGTCTTCGCGGAGGGTAGGTTCGCCGCCTGTGAAGGTTAAGATGAAAATGCCAATGTCGCTTAGTCGGTCTATGACCTGTCGCCATTGCTGCGTGGTGAGTTCAGGCGTTTCGTGGGGTCCGCCTGCGTAGCAGTGGATGCAGTTGTTCTGGCACCTGAACGTCAAAGCCATGTCCATGCGCAGAGGCGCTGAATACTCGTAGCTGAAAGGCTCTTCTTTCTCAACATTAAGGAAGGTTACGGGGCAGATTTTCTCCGTTTTTGCCAGCGTGTTTACGGTGTAAACGAGTTTCTCGTAGTCCTGTTTTGCCTTTGCCTCGTTCACGCGGTACAGTTGACGGATTTTTTTTAACACGTGGTGTTGAGGTATGCCTTGCATGAAATAGTAAGCGTATGCCGAAGCGGTTTCATTAAGGTGAAGCACTGTGTTTGCGTTTATCACCATGACGCCGCGTCCGTCAGGCTCGATGCGAAGCTGAAGCGCTAATCCTGCGAACTCGCCTTTTCCACGGTACGTGTAACGGCCTGCAGGAACTGGGCGTTTTCTTATTCGTTGTAGGAAACTCATTTTAGCCTACTCCTCCTCCGGCGCATGCACAAGCGCAAGAGACGCAAGCGCAGGCACAGGCGCATGCTGCACACGCGCAGACACCGTCGGCTCCGTGGCGTGCGGGTTCATGTGATGTTTTGGCTGGTGGTGGAGAGGGGACGATGGAGTTGGCGAATTTCTCGATGTTAGCTACGATGCTGTTTGAGGTTTTTTCTACGGATGTGGCGATGTTGTTGGCGAATTCTGCGCCTGGGATGACAGGGGGCTTCGCAGATTGGGCGGGAACATTGATGTTCGGCTTGTACGTGGGATGGGGATTGTAATGTGTGTAGCCGTACCAGACCCAGAACCACATGGGGCTGGGTTCGAAAGCGCGGGTTTGGAACGTTGTCTCTGTGCGTCCGCGGTAGTTCGGGTCTAACAGCAGCCAAAGCAACTGTTCATCGTAGGCTTTCGAGGCGATGTCTGCAGTGCCTGCTTGCTCCACTTGGTGCCAGGCTTTGTCCACGATTTTTCGGTAGTAGTCTATGGTGTCTTTTCTGCTGTAGCCGCGCAGCTTCTCCTCCAAAGTGTCGCGGAGAGTCATGACTGTTTTTGCCAGTTTTTCCTCGTCCAGGGTGCCGTCGGCTTTCAATGCGTTGAGGAAGTCGATTTCGTAGTATCGAAGCGGGTTCGTGTCGGGTCCTTTTTTGTTTTTGAATTCTGGCATGATTCGCAGGAGCAGCGTTGGCTTGGTTGATTCTGCCCATACGGCGCGTTTCTGGAGTAGGCTGTAGAGGATTTCTGTGACGATTTGTGTGGGTTTCAGGTCTAGGAGGTATGAGGCTTCGACTGCGGTTAAGCCGCGTCTTGCGCCGAGGGTTTCCATGCTGACTTTTGGCGCTGTGTATGCTCGTTTAGTAACTGCGATTATGACTATTGCGATGGCGACTATGACGAAGAACAATGCAGCTGCCACTATAGCGATTGTTGTTGTTGAGATTTCGCCGCTTGCTGGCTGCTGCACGTAGTTTGGCAGGTACTGCTGTGGGAAGGAGACGCCGACGATGTACTGCTCGTTAGCTTGGATGACGGGTGTTTCCCAGTAAACTGTGAGTCTGCCGTCGGATTCTATAGATGTGCTGTTCCAGAACTTCTCGTTGGTTTTGACGTCGCTGACGGAGACGTTTTGCGGAAGAACAATTTGTATACGGACGTCGTTTATGGGTACACTTTGCCATTCTGGGGCGAACTCCATGCCGAGGTTGCCTGGGTTCAGGGTATCGGGGCTTATCATGTTGCCGACGTTTGTGGTTACAATGAACCAGATGGTGTTTCCCGCGGTTAACGGCGTGTTAAGGTTAACTTTTGCGGCTGTGTCGTCCGGTGAAGCTTGCAGTGTGTTCCCGTACTGGTCTATGGCTGAGCCGACGAAAAAGTCGCTGTTGGGTTGCCCCAGTCTTACGTAGTTTATGTTGTCGCCTGAATCCAAAGTCAAGCTTACGTTGTATTGCAGGTCGATTGTGGCGTCGTCGTTTATCCAGAGTTTTGCCCATTCCTGGTTGAAACGGTACACGCGTGTCTGCGCGTTTGCTGCACTCAAGGACGCCACAGAAATGAGCATAATGGCTGCTAAAATCAGGGGGATAAGGCGTTTCTTCACCATTTCGGCTCCTCAGTTACTTCGAAAGTTTTTCCGCAGTAAGGACACGCAGCGTAGGGCACTCCTGAGACAATTTTAATCTGATTCGGGTCCACGGAACCGCCGCAGTTGGGGCACTTGATTGGCGCGGCTTTCATCTGCCCCGAAAGCTCCAGCTGCTGGATGATGGTTGTGGGTTTGCGGGAGAAAACGTAAGCTACGTAGGCTACAGCGAAGCCGACAAGAAGAAGTATGGCGCCTTCCACCAATCTCAGAACCTGCTGTTCTTGAGTGAGGGTTACTGACCCAGCGGACAGTAGGAATATGAAGCCGAAGAATAGGAGAACTGCTGAGGCGATTGCGCCTAATACTACTGTAATTTTCATGGATACGTGATGTATAACACGTCAGAATTTAAGTTTGTCCTCTGTTATCTTCCGTCCGTAGTTATCATGTTCCCTATTTCATTAGAATATTTGCTTATTGAAAATCAGCTTTTCACATTATTACAGAAGCTTAATAGCTGTTGCCACAATTTTCTGCACGATTTCCGGGTGTTGGTCGCAGTAATCATAGACTGCTCTAATAAGATCATCTAACACAGATCCTGGTGCTTCAATTGATGTTGAAAGGTCTTTCTGCGGCATGTATTCACTTCCATCAAAAAGCACAGCTAAAACATATTCGCTGTGCCAAAAAGAAGTATCCAACTCCTTAGATTTCCTTGGACTTGAAATTTCACCTACCGCAACGCTTCCTAATCTTATGAGATCTTGGTCGAGGATTTCCCCGTTTTCCGAATCGCAGACTGTAATCAGGACCATCGTGTCTTTTGAAGCCATCTGACCTTGATTGCCTATGGTCACAGTTGCTTCTCCCACCTCGTTAAGCCACGATAGCCACTCCTTGACGCTTAAGGAAATGGCTAGCTGAGGATTCGGCATGTCAACGGTCAAAGAAAGGTTATTCATATCCTTGTTGATATTGATGTAGCCTACGTCAATCTTTCCATAACCCTCATAATTAATTGATAATATATGTTGTCCTACAGCCACGATCTGCAGCAAGAGAGTTCCTTGTTGAGTCATTGATCCCATTTCTTTTCCATCCAAAGAGACTGTCACATCTTTAACAAGTTCATTAGTCTCAGAGTCTCTCAGTGTTAACATAACAGATACATCTGGAACTAAAGGGTCAGTTTTTCTAACATTGATTTCATCGTAGTCAGAAGCCCCATCATCATCTGTATCTTGAACGAGCGGATTGGTATGATATGTTATTTCTTCGTTATCAGTCAATCTATCTCCATCAGTATCAACCTTCA
>CAYGVV010000002.1:0-5698 GCA_964353395.1 uncultured Candidatus Bathyarchaeia archaeon
AAACAAACCCTTAACCCTTAAACTTTATGGTGGAGAAGTGGCGGTTTTTTGGTTTTTTGTAACTTGGGTCTTTTTGGTTGCGGTTTGTTGCTGAAAACTGTGGTTTGCGCGTTTCTGCTGTTTTCTGCGGTGAAAAGTACGTTTTCGCTGCTGGTTGAGTTTTGGGTCTGTCTGCTCTGCTGACCTACCCCCTCCTCTACTTATAGTCTCAACGCTTGCTGAGGCTCGCATGTTAGAGGTCTGTGCGTTCTCTGCGAGAAAGCATTTACTAAACAAAACCCGTGCAGGAAAATAATCCTTTCACTCTGCAATTGCAGACGTCTTCTCTGCGAACATTAAGTTGAACGGTTAGCAACCATAAAATAATCGTGGTTGCAGTTTATTGGACAAGGAGACCCTGACGCGATGGTGCGAGTAGAATATGACCAGAAAGCCGACGCCATGTACATCTGGCTCAGAAAAGCCAAATACGACATCAGCGAAGAACTCGCAGAAAAGTACAGTATTAGACCTGACCCAGTCCCTGAAGACTAACTATTATTGATAGCTTCAATTTTTGTTCTCTTTGGAATCCATTGCGGTTAGTTTTCTAAATGCAAAATCTATGCTGAGACTTGAAAGTTCCAGAATACGACTTGCTACTTCATCATAATATTCTCTGATAACTGTCCCTGCGTCACAATGTTCTGGATTCAAGACTGTCAAATAGAAAAATAAATAGAAACTATGACAAGCCGACATATCTCCTATGCAAGTCAAAAAGGACATGAAATCTGGAACGAGTTTTACTTGGAAAGTAAGTTTCACTCTAGTAGTGCTAAAAGGTGACAAATCATAATCTTGTGCCAAAGTTGGAACTTCTTTTCTTCCTGGGTCTGCAAGTTCTTCGTATCTTTGAATTGGTCTTTCTTTAACTTTTCCAGTAAACATTAAAGGAACCAAATTATTCATGCTTTCGAAAACGCTGTCTCCAAAAGCTCTGAAATCCATAAGCTTTCCTTGCTTCAGGTACTCCATCATGTCCTCATACACTGAATCTTCCAAGAAGTCTTTGGTGTCTTCAGGATTGACTCTGAAACTCAGGAAAGGTTTAGGTGGGTTATACTTTGAAAGCTCTCGCTTTAGAAGAAAATAGACAACCACTAAAGCAACTATAGAAAACGTAACTACACCAACATCCAAACAAAGTCTTTGAAGGGTTACAAACAAATCATAAATTGCAGATGTTAATATGTTAACCAAGCCAGCTCCAAAAAACACAAGCAAAATAACCTGAAGCCATAGAAGCTTCCTCTCGTGGTATTTGTCGATACTATTCAATGCTCTTTCAAGACTGCCTCTTGATTTGTTCACCCATTCCTGTCGTGCTTTCTGCTCTTTTTCAAATCTATCAAGGATTTCTTGCTTTCTTCTCGTTAAGAATTCTTCCAACTAAAGCCCTTCATATGAGGGTTAACCCAACTCGCGTATATATTTTGTCAGAGTCCCCAAAATGAAAGCGGCGAAAAAAATTTTCAGGAGAGAAATACGTGAAAATCAATAAAATTCTTATTAGCCTAAAGCCACTCTTGTACTCCCTATGATAGTGCAAGTGCCTTTTCCGATTCTAATTACTAAAGAGAAGAAGTGGTTCGTGGCTTCCTGCCCCTTGCTGGACATTGCCACGCAGGGCAAAACGGAAAAAGAAGTTAAGGAAAACATGGCAGAACTAATAAGTGAATACTTAAGCGACCCAGACACAGCGAAGCCTTCGTTGGATTATTTGATGTAAAGTCCTAAACTGAGGACCTGCCTGTCAATTGTAAGATGAGATTTTCAATCATCAAAATTGGCGTCGCCTTTTTGCCCGTTCAACCGCATCTGCCCCAGCAAGTTTCTCAGCCTGAACCTTCAGCTCCCTACGCTCCTTACTCGTGGGCAGCCATCTTCCTCCTTCTTTCTGCGGAGTTTTTGGGAGAGGTATGGTAACGAAAAAGGAGCCCGCAGGTATGATTAGCGCTCGGGATTTTCGCAGACCCAACTCTCTTGGGAGAGTCATACTGCCTCTTTCGTCGATTTCTACAACAGGCACACTAATTCCCTGATAGATATAATGAAACCGCAAGTTAAGAATTGCCCAACTAAACCCGTTTCTTCTTTCACAACAGCCAATCGCCCAAAAGCCAGCTGCGTTCTCTGAGTAGGGTTGCAGTTATGGTGCAAAGTCTTTTAAGCTTCATACAAGGAACATACTAATGGTGAATTTACATGCCGTCACTTGAAAAGAAGAATAAGGCAAAAAAAGCTAAGCACGACGCAAAAACGGGAAAAAAGTAAACTCCTAACTTTGCTTTTCACAGGTGCCATTGGTATCCGTTGCTAATTGCAAAAAGTAGAGCTTATGTTCTACCTAAAAAATTATGTTTCATTTTTTCAACGCAATTTTTGTAGTCGTGGCGTTGGTTGAAGCGGTTCTCCGTTCTAAGCCTGAAAGAAAAACGCAGCAATAACGAGTTAATTCGGGCGTGCCACGGGCTAAGCTAATATTTGCGTTCCACTTACGCTACAGCAGAGTGAATTGCTTGGCGAAAACACCGAATCTCCAAGAACAGGATTTACCTCCGCAAATCAGGGTTTCCGTGGGCTCAGCCGTGGTTCTCGGGCTTTTAGAGGGCAAACTTGACGCTGAACCCACAACCGCTTACTTAATGACCCACAAAGCAGGCAAGTGCGCGGCGAACTGCGGTTTTTGTCCCCAAGCCAGAAGCAGCCAGAGCAAGGCAGAACTGTTGTCAAGGGTTTCGTGGCCTGCTTTTTCCAGCCAGAGCGTTATCGGACAGCTTGAACGCGCAGTTCACGCGGGAAAAATAAAACGTGCCTGCATTCAAGCCTTGAACTACCCGCAGGTCTTCAGCGACCTCTGCGCTTTCGTCAAGGCGTTGAAACGGCAAACCCCTGTGCCTGTTTCGGTTTCCTGCCAGCCTCTGGACAGCCAGAACCTGTGGCGTTTGGCTGAAGCGGGCGTGGACAGGATTGGCATAGCTTTGGACGCGGCAACCGAGAAGCTTTTCGACAAGGTCAAGGGCTCCGCTGCAGGCGGACCTTACAGGTGGAGGAACGAATTTGTGCTTTTGCGTGTGGCTGTTGGAGTCTTCGGGGAAGGAAATGTGAGTACCCATTTAATCGTCGGGTTAGGCGAGACAGAAAGAGAAGTTGTCAGTCTGGTTCAGGAATGCGTGGACATGGGTGTTTTGCTCGCTCTCTTTGCTTTTACGCCTGTTCCTGGAACAGCGTTGGCTTTGAATTCTCAGCCGAGGATTGAGGTGTACAGGCGGGTTCAGGTTGCGAGGTATTTGGTCGTTAATGGAATGGCTCGGTTTGGAGATATGGTTTTTGGGGTTGACGGGAGAATCGTTGATTTCGGCGTTGAAAAACCGTTGTTGATGCAGGTGGTGGAGAGTGGAAAGCCGTTTCAGACTTCTGGCTGTGCAGACTGCAATCGCCCATTTTACAACGAGAAACCCAGCGGACCCATCTACAATTACCCGAGAAACCTGTCGCCTGAAGAAGTAGCCACGGCAAAGCAGGAGTTAAAGCTGAACTTAGGACGGCAAACTGAAAAAAGAAGTCTTCACAAATGAAAAGTGGTGTTTAGGTTGCGGTGGGTGCGAGCGCTTTGCTGTTCTCTTTTGGCTGAGGCAGCTTTGGTTTTTGTCTTGTCACCATCTCAACTATGCGCCAGAACTCGTCCATAACTAAGCCTTTCTGCAGGTCCTTCAGCAGTTTCTTCACTTGGTAAAAGGTCATTTGGGCTTCGCCCTTGTCGAGGCTTTCCAGTGGTCCTTTTACATGTCGGAGTATCTCGTCTATCTGTCTTGGTGAAGCTCTTATCCCCGCTTTCTCTAGAAGTCCTTGAAGCAGAGTTTGCCCGGTGTTTCTGCCCACGAAGAGTGTGGTTTCGCGTCCCACGATTTCAGGCGGGAAAGGCTCAAACATAAGCGGGTGAGCCAGCATGCCTTCCACGTGTTCGTCTACTTCATGCGCGAACGTTGTGTCGCCCACGATTGGCTTGTGGAACTGGATAGGCAACGCGAAGGATTTTTCAGCCAACTGCGCTAATCTGTAGATTCGCTCCAAGTCTATTCCTGTATCCACGTTGTAGAGGAGCTCCAATGCGGCAACTACCTCTTCGAAGGGTGCTAAACCAGCGCGTTCGCCGAAACCGATGAGGCTGGTGTGCAAGTGGGTTGCGCCTTCTTCCACTGCCGCGAGAGTGTTGGCTGTGGCTAAGCCGAAGTCGTTGTGGCAGTGCACCGAAAGCGGAACTTTCTTCTTCACGGCGTCTGAAAGGCCATCTCTCACGTGAGAAATCAGGTAACGCATGGCTAGCGGTCTCAGGAAGCCCACGGTGTCGGCTATGACGAGTTTGCTGGCGCCTGCTGCCACTGCAGCTTCAAAAACTTCGAGTATGTCTTCCAAAGGCGTTCGGGAGCCATCTGAGAGGACGAAGTTCACGGTTAAGCCGTGTTTGCGCGCGTACTCGACGCTTTCGATTATCCGTTTTAGTGCTTCTTCTTTGGTTATTTTGAGCCTGTACTGCAGGTTTAAGCCGTTTATGGCGGCTTCGATGTTTATTTCTCTCATACCCACTTCCAAGCAAGCGTCCACGCTGGCTTTGGTGGCGTTTGATGAGGCTGTGAGTTTGGCTTTTTCGAAGGTTTCGTTCACGATGCGTTTGACGCTGCGTTTTTCGTCTTCGGATAAGCCTGGGAAACCGACGTTGATGACGGCTATGCCTGTTTCGTCCATCATCTTGGCGAGTTTAAGCTTTTCAACGTACGTCAAGAACACGGTGGGCGCTTTGATGCCTTCGCGGAAGCTTTCGTCCACCATGTAGACTCTGTCTGGCAGTTTGGATGGTAGGTTTTTGCGGAGGCGGTTGTAATTGGTGATTAAGCCTTGAGTTTCAAGTTTCTTGAATATGGTCTTCCTCATCTAAGGCACAATCCAATAAAGCGACGGAACCACGTATTGTCTTATTTGGCGAGAGCTTATATAAAAATTGCACAGATAGACAACTACAACGAGTCCCTCAAAAACTCCAGAGCTTGTTCCTGCTGACTTGATTCATGCTGCAGAGTTGGGGCTTATTCGACCTGAAGAGTTCCGCAAGAATGCTGTCAAGTTCGGCTGGGAACTCTGGGAAAACAGAACCTGAGACTCTACTTTTACCAAAGAAAGCTAAACAGTTGGGTTTGCGGGGGCATTGGCGGACGAAATTTCGGAGAGAAGAATGAAAACCCTGCTGCTACCACTTTTAGTAGTTTAACCTTCAGAGCCCTCTTAGCCCGTTTCTCTCCAATGCTTGCCTATGTGACTAAAAAAGGGGAAAGAGTTGTTTTGGTTTTCGCGGGTTTATTTTCGTCTTCGTAGGATTACTGCGACTACTACAACTGCGACGATAATGACGACTGCTGCTGCAATGATGTAGTATTCAGTGCCCAATCCAGTTCCAGGAGGAGACGGTGCTGGCGAAGGAGAAGCAGTCGGAGCCGGCGTTGCAGTTGGTGCTAGCGTAGGTGTTGAAGTTGGAGTTGCGGTTGGGGCTGCTGTTGCCTGTGCTGCACCCACTACCATGTAGGTCGTTGCGTAGGAGCCGCCATAGGAGTTGGTTCCTTCGAACGTTGCCTTGATCTGGTACTTGCCTTCAAGCGTTGGA
>CAYGVV010000002.1:5708-21190 GCA_964353395.1 uncultured Candidatus Bathyarchaeia archaeon
CGTCTGGCGCAAGCCGTAGACTATTCCGACGCTGCCACCGTCGTCGCTGATGACTGTACCAACATCCTGTGTGTTGCCGTTCGGGTCAACTGCTGTCACTTTAACTGGAACACCCGTGGCGTTTGTTGGCTTGGTCTTCTGCATGTGTAGATACTCCATCCAAGCAGACTGGCTTTCGTCAGATATGGCTGGCGTGCCCTTCTGACTTGGAGACTGGTCGGTGACTGTTCCTGTGATCATCACTGGAGTAATCTTTGTCACCGCTGTCTGTGGTGCTGATATTGTTGTTGCAGATTTGCCTTTACCAAAACAGTATACCTTGCCGTCATACCCATTCAAGTACACGAAGCAGCCCCATCCAACTGCAGAAGGACTAGCTTCTGCTTGAGTTCCAGATATGCTCCAGACTTCCTCTCCTGTTTCACCATTGATCGCGTATACTTTGCCACCTTTCCATGGTGTAGACATAGGCGTATGTTCACCGTTAATTGCCAAGAATTTTCCATCTGCATAGCGAGGACCAGTGTAGCCGCCTTGTAATGCCCAGCCACCATAAGGACTATCCAGCCCGCCGCTTCCAGTGTACCATGTCCACATAAGTTCCCCGGTTGTAAGGTTTAGGGCCCGCACCATTCCGTCGTAGCCCGTGTTGTAAATTACGCCGTCAGCGATAACGGTCTTGTCTGCTCTTCCCGAATACATACTGAAGGCTGTGGTAAAAGGTTCTGCTGTCCAAATTAGTTCTCCAGTGTAGGCATCGTAGCCTGACCACTGCAATTTCTCTCGAGCAAAAGAGATGTACACTCCGTCAGAGATTTCGTTGATGCCGTCATTAGCATCGAACATCGTTCTGTTTTTCGCCCAGAGAAGTATGCCTTCTTGACCCTCCTTGAGACTGTACGCAACGTCCTGTCTGATTACTTCAGGTTGTGTATCAGTTATTCCGAAAGTGTTACTTGCTAGCAACAGATCAGATGTGAGTTTGCTGATAGACGGGCTTCCCGCCACATCTGTCAAGTTCTTGGTCCATTGAATACCAACTGAATAATTGTACACGCCTTTAGATGGTGCCCAGTCAATTGCAACTCCAATCACTCTCATCCCTGTAAGCAATAGTTTCGTTGAGTTCCACATTGTCAATTTGTTGTTTGTTCCATCGAGCGCGTAGCGCAAGATTTCGCCTTTAGGACCGAAAATCATGGTTCCGCTTGTTACCCCAGTAATATTTAGTATCCATTCTCCCGTCCACGCGTCATACATAGTCCATAATGATCCATCGGTTTTCCATAGATACTCAAAGACTCCTTCTTGAGAAGTCGAGTAATGGAAATTCACCTGACCCATGGTTATGTATTTGTCGTCGGATGGAATGTTGCTCCAGATCGTTTCCCCAGTGTACAAGTCTACGCATTTGAATCCAGTGTGAGTTGTGGAACCTCCGTATATTCCATAGAAGACAGGCGCGTTATAGTACAGTCTGCCTCCTAGAATTATGGGGGGCAACAGTTTCATGTCCGGTCTTCTTCCAGTGTACGCATTGTTAGAACCTTGCTCTGCTGATATTACACCTCCAAACATCTCCTGTTTTGTCCAAAGTATGTGAGCGCTGTTTGGTGCTAGTGTGTTAGGATTATACCCGTCTCCGCTTGGTTTGTAGTCTTCACCAGCAAGCCAGTTTCCGGCAATAGAACTCCACTCCCTGTTCTCTCCGTAAATTGGCGTGGTCCAGTAGCCAGTTGGAAGGGGTTCTCCAGGAATATACTTTATTTTTTCTTCCTGCACTGTGAGGGAAACCAGAGGACTAATGCTAGGCTTATAATAGTCTCCTTTTCTTGGTCCAACCTCTATTGTTTGTCCTGGAAAGCTATACTGGAAGTAGTAAGTACCAGTCATTGTTGGTGTATACAATGTGTATCCTGTTCCTGCCTCAGCGGTTGATAGCCCTGTTTTTGTATCATTTTTTCCATCTGGCCTCATAATTGTCAACTTCAAGTTATTCCAGTACCCATAGCGAGGACTCTCCGGTGGCAATTGAGCTGGCGGAACGTTAGGCATGATTGAGGTGACTACAACTTGTTGTCCGACGCCAACAGGGTCCGGAGAAACTGCAGTGTAAATATATGTGTCGTAGGAAGTAGCGTTAACAAATGATAAGCTAGCTGTAAGTGTAGTAGTTAGCATTAGAACTAAAGCGACGCTTAGTATTGCTTTGTTTCTGTTTCCTCGAATTTTTGGTTTATTTATAGCGAAATTTTTTGGCATTTCAGTTTTTTCTCCTTAGGTATTTTGTTTTTAGGAGGTTCATTTCTGTTCCTCCAAAAGTTCTTTCTGCTTAGCTATTTATAATCGTTCAGTATATAATGCTATTCGCAGTATGCGGTTTCTGAAAACTGAACCGCTTAGGTTTTGTTTACTGTGTGTTGAAGAAGAACAGGTGCAGAATTGATTTGTCCAATTGCTTTTCAGGGTTTTTTCGCGGGATTGCTTATGAACCATAAATCTCGTATCTGCATCAAAGGTTGGTTTGGAAGTTTAGCGCTGTTGGATTTCTGCACTGTGGATAACGTGAAGGCTGTGTTGCATGTTAGCAAGGACAAATGGGACAGTGAACTAGTTGAGTTTGTCACCAACGCAGGTGCTCTTGTTGACGGGTTATTAGCTTGTGAAGGTTTGATAGTGCCTTCTCCAACGCCCCAGATAATTGCAGATTCAGTGAAGCATTTTGATGCTTGGAATTTCAGGCGCAGACGTCATCCAGCGGGTGCCGCAGCATTCTGAAAACCTCAAACAGCAGTTCTACCCTCAGATTGAGCCTATTTATCCTTTATATAAGGGGGCTATAGTCTTTTCCGAGCAGCTAGAGAGCGGTTGAAATAACATGCAAACTTGGCGATTAACCCCAGTTGAAATTCACAATGCGTTCATGAACATGGCAGTAGACGAAGCTATTCTGCGTGCACGGGTAAATGAAACGGTTCCGAACACGTTGCGGTTTTACCGTTGGAAGCCTTCAGCCGTTTCCATCGGCAAATTCCAAAAACTTGAAAACGAAGTCAACTTGGACAACTGCAGGAAACTCGGCGTTGACGTTGTTCGAAGGATAAGCGGTGGTGGCACAGTTTACCACGACGCAGAAGACGAAGTAACCTACAGCGTAATCGCCAAAACCGAGGATATGGACACCAAGGACGTAGCAGAAGTTTACTCGCGGATTTACGCAGCCATAAACGAAGCATTACGCCTTATGGACATCGCTGCGGATTACAGTTCAGGCGACGTGAAAAACTGCCCAAACCTCACAGTCAACGGCAAGAAAATCTCAGGCAGCGCGCAAGCGAACAAAAGCGGAATCGTCCTGCAGCACGGCACGCTATTGTTGAACGTTGACTTGCCCAGAATGTTCACGTTATTGCGTGTTCCATGGGCGAACACGTGCATGCAGGTGGTGGACGTGGCGAAAAACAAAATCACCAGCGTCCAAAACGAGCTTGGGCATGCTGTCAAGCCGGAAACAGCGGTGAACGCCATTGCACACGGCTTCAAAGTAGCGCTGAACATCCAGATTGCCGAGGGCGAATTGACCCGTGAAGAGCGAGAGCTTGCTGAAAAGCTGTATAAGAAAAAATACTGCACAGAAGAGTGGAATTTTAACGGAAAAAGCCCGTTAAGCTGATTTCTCGCGTTTCCACCTTACACCTTGCGCTGTATCCTCGATTACGATGCCCATGGCTTTCAGCTGCTGCCTGACTGCGTCGGCGGTTTTCCAGTCCCTGGCTTTTCGGGCTTCTTCGCGTTTCTTGATTAGTTCTTCGGCTTCTTTGGGCAGTGCTTCTTCCGCGGGTTTGGGGATTACGCCAAGAACCTTGTCAAAGCCTCCAATTAACGCGTGAACTTCTCTTGCTTCGTCTTTGCTGAGCGCGTTAGCGTCGAGAAGGTTGTTCGCGTCTCTGACGAAGTCGAACAATGCGGCTAATGCCACGCTGATGTTCAAGTCATCATCCAAGGCTTCGCCGAAGCTTGTCTGCGTCTTGTTGATGAGTTGGGCGATTTTTTCTCCGCTGCCGTTGCCAGCTGCATCCTGCAGTCTGCGTTGGAGGTTTGCTAAGCGTTCGATTGCGCTTTTGGCTGCGGTTAAGCCTTCGAAAGTGAAGTTAAACTGCTGCCTGTAATGCGTGGACAAAAGCAGGTAGCGTATGGCAAGCGGATCGTAGCCTTTGCCTAGCAGGTCGCGCAGCGTGTAAAAGTTTCCGAAGCGCTTCGCCATCTTTTTTCCCTCCACAAACAGGTGCTCGTTATGCATCCAGTAGTGGACGAAAGGTTTGCCTGTTGCCGCTTCGCTTTGGGCTATTTCGTTTTCATGATGCGGAAACATGTTGTCCACTCCTCCACAGTGAATGTCAAACGTTTCGCCAAGGTACTTCATGCTCATGGCGCTGCATTCGATGTGCCATCCTGGTCTGCCTTTGCCTAACTCGGTTTCCCAGTAAACTTCGCCGTCTTCTTGGGTGTGGGCTTTCCACAGGGCGAAATCTTGCGCTTCTTCCTTGGCGTATTCGTCTTGTTTAACACGTGCGCCAACTTTGAGCTCGGCTGGTTTGAGGTGGCTGAGTTTGCCGTAGTCGCGGAACTTGTTGATGGCGTAGTAGATGCTGCCGTCTTCGCCACGGTACGCGATGCCTTTCTGCAGGAGCGTTTTGATTAGCGAAACCATTTCGGGAATGTGCTCTGTAGCGCGTGGGTAAACGTCTGCTGGTTCGATGTTCAGCGCTTTGGCGTCTTGGAAGAACGCGTCTGCGTAGAAATCCGTGTACTTGCAGAGTGGTTTCTGCTGTTTCTGGCTTCCTTTGATGGTTTTGTCGTCTACATCTGTGAGGTTCATAACGTGGGTGACTTTGAAGCCGCGGTATTGCAGCCAACGCTTAAGCAAATCCTCGAAAAGGAAGGCGCGGAAGTTGCCGATGTGTGCGTAATCGTAAACTGTGGGTCCACATGTGTACATGCGGACTTTGCCAGGTTCGATTGGGGTGAACGCTTCTTTTTGGCGTGTGAGCGTGTTAAAAATGCATATGCCTTTTGCTTTTGTGTGCATCTGTTTTCCCATTCAAGTACAATGCAGAAATTATTTAAGCATTCAGTGCGTTTAAGCGCTTGGAAAAGACTATATCCCATCTTTTTATAGGTTGAATGGGTGTTTGACTGAACTATGTGGGTTTGTGCTCTAGTGCTCGGAGCAGTCTATAGCCCCCTTATATAAAGGCTGAAGCGTAGCTGGCATTGTCTTCAGATTCTTTGGTGTTTATTTGAATGTGCATGTTGAGGTTGTTTGGTCTTCTTTCATTTCGCGTGAATGCTGTGTTCTTCTGGCTAAAACAATAGCTTGAGAAAAATTATGAGACAGAGCCGATGCGAGTGGAATCTGTGGTTCTTGGTGTTTTGTTTTTGCTTTGGCTTTGGTGGTGTGTTGCAGGTGGTTGTTTTTATTTATCCCTGAGAATACGGCGGTGGATCTGATTAATGCTGCTGAGAAGGCTCTAATTCGACAAGAGGAGTTCCACATGAACGCCGTCAAATTCGGCTGGGAACTTTGGGACGCTCCAAAAGGTCAGAGGAATCTAAAGCTTCCCTAGAGGCTAAGGCCTGATTCTTGTTTTGACGCCTAATTTCTTCGCTTTAAGGACTGCCAAAGAAACGGAAACGGCAATCATAAAAATAAGAACTATCCATGATGGAAACTCTGGAATTGAAGGTGATGGAGATAAAGTTGGAGTTGGGCTTGGAGATGGTGAAGGTTGAGTGTTTATGGTGAAGGTAACAGTATCGGATTTACCCATGTTTCCAATGGTATCATTAGCATATACAACTAGGTTGTGTGAGCCATCTGCTAATCCTGTAAGGGTTGAGTTTCCAGCTATAGTAACGTTGGCTTGACCATCTAAGCTGTAGCTCATCCATGAAGTAGTTTCATCTATTGTGAAATTTAGTGGTGTAATTAATCCAAAGAAATTGTTATTCAGAGATAGAATTGAGATGACTGGAGGAGTTTTGCCTGGGTAAGTTTGTTCAGCGACAGAATCTATCACATAGGAGATATTTCCATTAGCTGTGGTTGTGGTTACAAGGATTTCTTCTAAGACTATCATGTGGTATTTGTGGATGTTCCAGTAGTCTTCTTTGGGGTTATAGTAGGTGACTGAGGTAATGTTTAACTCAATGGTGTGTTGTCCGTTGGTCAATCCAGCTAGATTTATTGAATGCTGACTTGTTTTTTCCAGATTGTCAATGGTGTAAACTAGTCCTCCTGTGTCTATTTTTCTGCTTCCCACGTCAATGGAAAACAATTGTTGATCTTTACTGTAAATAATGGAAAGTATCTCACCTGCGACCCAGTCAGTTCTCCAAGAATCAGGTTTAAGCAAAGTGAAGTTTAGTTGGTCACTATATATTGGGATTTGTTTTTCTGAAAGCTGAAAAGAGACTATAGGAGGATCAGTACTTGGAGCTGGAGGAAAAGGCATGAAATTAGCCTTTGCAACATTTACAACCTGCATTCCAACTATCATTGAAATTAAGAGTGCATAGATGCTAGTTGCCACTAAGAGTGCTTTCTCCATTTCTCTCATTACAGTGTCATGCGAAGTTGCTTATAATCCTCCCTGAAGAACAGAATGGTTCTCCCACAAGAACACCCATGTAGAGCCAAGTTTTTTCGCGGGTTTTTTCGCGGGATTCCTTGTGAACGGTTAGTCTCGTATCTGAACCTAGCATTGGGTTGGGAGCTGTGGGGCGATGCATCTGCGGAGGCTCAGGATGCTCGTAGTAATGGAGGTTTTGGTGCTTGAGTGCTCCTTGGATTGCGCAGGCGGGTTTTGACCCTGCAAATGGCCTTGACTTGTTGAACATTCGTTCAATATTGTTGAAGAAAGGTATTTATATGATTAGGCTAGTGTTGATTTCTCATCACATATGAGCAAATTGTTGGGTGAATGATGGAAACATGCAAAGCCCCGTTAAACCTCTCAAATTAATCAACGGTGAGGAACCATGAAGGTTGCCTCACTTTGGACAGGCGGAAAAGACTCCTCTCTCGCCTGCTACAAAGCCATGAAAGACCATGACGTCGCCCTTTTCGTCCACTTCATGTGGGAAAAACCTTCACCCTCCCACCCGCTGGCCATTACAAAACTCCAATCTGAAGCCTTGAAAAAACGTTTCCTGTGGGACCGACTGAAACCTCCATACCTTGAGTCGTACCGAGAATCAATCATCGAACTGAAGAAAGAATACGGCATCGAAGCCGTTGTGACAGGCGACATCTCCTACGTGGACGCTTTCCACGGCAACTGGATAGATGACGTCTGCAAAGGCACAGGCGTAGAAGTAATCAAGCCGCTCTGGGAACTGGACCGCAAAAGCATACTTGAAGACTTGATTGGCAACGGCTTCAAAGTCATTTTCACCTGTGTCAAGGAACCTTGGATGACTGAAGAATGGCTAGGCAGAACCATCAACGCGCAAGGCATCAAGGAAATGGAAGAACTCCACGAGAAAAACGGATTGGACCTGTGCGGCGAATTCGGAGAATACCACACCATGACGGTTGACGCGCCCTATTTCACAAAGACTATTCAGATTTCCCACTTTAAGACTAAAAAAGTGGATAAATCCTTCATCCTTCAACCCGTCGAACTTTCACTCAAACCAAAGTAACCGTGTCGGAGGTGATGGAACGCAAGTAGAAAGCTGCAGGGATTGTGTAAACCTTGAAGACAGAAGAGACATAGACAATGTTGCACTATGCGCCATGCATCATGGACCCAGCGTGTGCTGCCAAGAATTCAAACCCAAAAACGCAAGTGTAGACCCAAACAACACATACGAGAGATTCTGCTTGAACTGCGCCAACTTTGAAGAAATAAACGGAATTCCAGTCTGCGCCAGAGATCACAGACCAGGAATTGCTTGTGGCGCATTCAAAGCAAGAATGAAAAAAACTGCCGTCCTGTCTTTAATTACACTTTAATTCTGCAAAGGAATTTAAACAAAAACGGAGAAAAATAGTGAAATGCGTGAAGGTTCCGTTTCCTCACGGGCTTGCCACTGAAACAAAGGAGCTCCGATTGCGAACAAGCATTGCGTCTGCAACCCTTCTCAGGGCTTTCATGTAGGCTGCAACGCGCATGTTAACCTTATACTCATCCGCAACAGCCAATACCTCTTTGAATGCAGTGGTTATTGTGCTCTGCAGTTTCTGGCGTACCTCTTCTTCGGACCAATAATAGTTCATTTGGTTCTGAACCTGTTCGAAATAGCTCACAATCACTCCGCCCGAGTTTGCCAAGATGTCCGGGATTACGAAGACGCCGTTTCTGAACAATATCTCATCCGCCCGCGGGGTGGTTGGTCCATTTGCACCTTCGGAGACTATTCTTGATTTTATCCTACTCGCGTTCGCCTCTGTGATCTGATTCTCCAATGCTGCTGGCACGAGTATGTCGCACTTCAGTTCCAGTATTTCCTCGTTGGTTAAGTTAGTGCAGTTTCCGTAGCCGCTGACAGAGCCTTTTTCGTTCTTGTATGCTGCGACTTGTTTTGGATCTAATCCCTCTGGATTGTAGATTCCGCCTTTTGAATCCGAAATGGCTACGATTTTGCATCCAAGTTCATGAAGCAGTTTTGCTGCATGATACCCTACGTTTCCGTATCCTTGAACTGCAACGGTTGCATCTTTGGGGTTGATGCCTAAGTGTTTTGCCGCCTCGATAACAGTGTACATTAAACCTCGTGAGGTCGCTTCGGTCCGTCCAAGCGAGCCGCCTAAGCATACTGGTTTTCCCGTAACAACCCCAAAAGTGTTGCATCCAACGATTTGACTGTACTCATCCATTATCCATGCCATCGTCTGTGAGTCTGTGTAAACATCTGGCGCTGGCACATCAGTATATGGACCGATAAATCTTGCCAATGCACGCGTGTAACCTCTAGTCAGTCTCTCTAACTCTCCAGTGGACATTTCCTTTGGATTGCAACGTATCCCGCCCTTTCCGCCCCCGAGAGGCAGCCCGGCAACGGCAGTTTTCCATGTCATCCAGGCAGACAGCGCTGTTACCTCGTCCATTGTCAGATCAGGGTGATATCTAATGCCGCCTTTTGTCGGTCCCAACGCATCATTATATTGCACCCGATAGCCTGTGAAGACACGTAACTTTCCGTCATCCATAATCACTGGAATATTGAGAATAATGGTCCTCATCGGGCGTTTGAGCATTTCATGTATCCCCGGCTCTAACTTCAGTTTCTCTCCAGCAATTTGCAGGAGCTCAAGGACGGCTTGGTACGGGTTTGGTGATGATATTATGGGCGCCAGCGTCTCAAGCTTTACGGACAACGCACTCTGCATTTTCTCCATCAAGTTCGAGAAGTTTTCTTTGGCTACTTCACCATTTCCTTCAGAAGTGCCGAAAAACCACTTGTAAGACTCTAATACTGAATCAAATCTGCTTTCAAGAAAACCGCTCGCAGGAGACATTTTGGGGGTCGGCGAGAAGTAGTCGACAAGCACGCGAAGCATTTTTATCTCTTCTGGAGATACGGCGTACCATTTCTTAAGCGGAGGAGGCGCTTCCACTTGGATAGATTCTGCTCCACCGATTTTCCTCTCAACTTCCTCAAATATCTTCCACACATCGGCTTGGGGAATGCCGATGTTCTCAGAATACGCCATTATCAACGCGTAATAGGCTGTTGAGTATTTATCAATCTTTCCGGCTAGTTCCGGTTTCTCCGCGAGAAAATCAAACATTAATTTTACAATTCCCGTTTCGCGATCTGAAAGTTGCACCGAGTTTAACATTTGTTTTTCATCTCCACATTTAGCGAGAGGCTAACGCTTTTCAAGGTCGGTCTCTTTTGACTGTCCTTATGGCTTTGAAGCTGAGCGGAATTTCAGGAACTTCCTCTTCAAACCTTAATTCGTACACTTCATTGGATCCGCATTCTTGGCACTTCCGCGCTTTCATTCTGCAAACTTGACACGCGTCTGATTCCATGCCGATTTGCAAGCACAAATTTTCCTTTCCAACTCTGTGGACGACAACCACTCCGACAAGCTCAATCCAAGTTACTCCGCAACTTGCGCATGCAAACCTCTTTTTTGCAAGTTCTTCAGTCGAATCTCTGGTTTCTAATTCCCGAAAAATCTCTGCCGCCTTCATTTTCTTAACCCCTCCACACATTCAGTATATAGTGAACTGTTTATATATTTTGTCAGAAAACATTCTTGAATGGTCGAACATTATAAGACAAACTGACTTGAAAATGTGGCTTTTGCCTAAAAAAATGTCCCGCCTCCTAATTGGACAACAAGCGTTTTCGAAGAAAAAAACAACATATTTTAAAAACTTAGATGACATATCTTTAACCAAGAGAATCCAAACATGAATCCCAAAACAAAAATCGACGAACTTGACGTAACCATCATAAGAGCTCTACAGAAGGACGCACGAACAAACTTTGCAGAAATTGCCAAGAACTGCAACGTTTCCGTAGACACAATAAGCAAAAGGTTCAGAAGACTTAGACGAATCGGCGTAGCCAGAGGCACAACAGTGCTGTTGAACCCCAAAAGCTTCGGCTACGACTGCGTGGCAAGCTTCGGAATTCGCGTCGAATATCCACACGCTGAGGAAGTTGTTGATTTCATCGGGAAAGTCCCAGAAGTAGTTTTCTCCACTTCATCCATGGGCAGACACAACATATTCGCCATAGCAGTGCTGAAGAATGTTGGCCGACTAGGCCAAGTAAAGGAGTACATACAAGGGCATCCCATGGTTAAAGAGGTCACCGCCAGCATTTGGGTCGATGAAATACTGCTGTGCCCTGAAAACTTTGAGTTTGAACCCACAGGAGAGAAGTGACAAGAAATGGACAAAACAGACCATGCCATAATCAACAAACTAACTGAGGACGCGCGCACATCTTTCAGAAAGATAGCCGCACAAATCGGCATCTCACCAGACACTGTCATGCATAGATATGCAGCACTGCAAAAAGAGGGCGCAATCCGAGGATCCACAATAGTCATCAACCCAAAAAAAATTGGCTATCAAGCCGTGGTTGTCTTCTTAATCGACACTTCCCACGCAAACGTTTCCACAACTCAGACTCCTACTGCTAATTCGTCAATGATTCTGGAAACGCTGATTCATATGCCTAACATAATTGTAGCCACAAAGAGTGTTGGCGACTATGATTTGTTGGCTATTGGCGTGGTCAAAGGTTTTGAGCATTTAATGAAAGTGAAAAATGACATCGCGCGAATACGAGGCGTCAAAGATATTCAGATATCTTTCTGGGCTGAAAAAACAGCGGTCTGTCCAAAGTACTTCATAGTCTAAGTAACAAGCTGCGGAACTGCATGAAAAGCAAAACGTGTTCATCCACAATTCCATAACGTTAAAAGTTGCGCGGTCAGACAACCAGCAGGATTTTCTTTCAAAGAATACATTTCGATGCATAAGCTTTAATTTCCCAGTCAGCACGCCCTTAACTGAAGAAGGTAACCTTCACAATGGGAACATTAAACCTTGACAAAATCTTCAATCCCAAAAGCGTAGCCATAATCGGCGCAAGCGACGCAGAAGGCTCAGTCGGATACGCCATAGTTAAAAACTTCACAAACCTAGGCTACGCAGGCAAAGTTTACTATGTTAATATACGTAAACCCGAAATCCTCGGAGTAAAAACCTTCCCGACAGTGGAGCAAATCCCTGAACCCGTCGACCTAGCCATGATAGCTACGCCAGCCAAAACCGTTCCAGACGTGATGGAAGAGTGCGGAAGGGCAGGAGTAAAAGGCGCAATCATAGTTTCAGCAGGCTTCAAAGAAACCGGTCCCGAAGGCAAAGCCATAGAAGAAAAGATTCTAGAGATAGCTAAAAAATACCACATGAGAATTATCGGTCCAAACTGCATAGGCATCATTCGCCCACGAATAAACCTGAACGCCACCTTCGTGGACAAAGTGCCCAAACCCGGCAATGTGGCTTTTCTTTCGCAGAGCGGCGCGTTAGGCTCAGCCATACTAGACTGGGCGATTCACGAGAACATTGGCTTCAGCAACTTCGTCTCCGTAGGCTCCATGATTGATGTGGACTTCGGCGACCTCATAGACTACTTCGGCACTGACCCCAAAACCAAGAGCATACTCATGTACGTGGAAGGCATCACCGAAGCCCGCAAGTTCATGAGCGCCGCCCGACACTTTTCAAGAACCAAACCCATAATTGTGGTGAAAGCCGGCAAATTCACCGAAAGCGCCAAAGCCGCCGCGTCCCACACGGGCTCACTCTCAGGCGAAGACGACATCTACGACGCCGCGTTCCAACGCGCAGGCGTGGTTCGAGTGGAAGAAATAGCAGACTTATTCAACGCGGCAGCAGTTTTAGGCACTCAACCATTGCCGAGAGGACCTAATCTGGCTATAATTACCAATGCTGGCGGACCTGGAGTAATGACCACAGACGCCTTGATAGCTAAAGGGGGAAAACTGGCTGAACTAAGCCAAAAAACCCTAAAAGCACTCAACGCTGTTCTGCCACCTTTCTGGAGCAGAGGCAACCCCATCGACGTCTTAGGCGATGCGAAAGCTGACCGCTACAAAGCCGCGGTGGAAGCATGCCTAAACGACGATAACATCGACGGCATACTCATTGTTTTCACTCAGCAAGCAGTTTCCGAGTCGGTGGAAATAGCCAAAGACATCGTCGAATTAGTCAGAAGCAAAGCCTACCAGAACAAGACCATCCTGACCTCTTTCATGGGTTACGGCGCAGTACAGGAAGCAAACAGCATCCTTAACGCGAACAACATTCCCACCTACAGCACGCCTGAGCAAGCGGTCAAAACGTACATGTACATGTATCAGTACAAGCGCAACGTCGAACTGCTCTACGAGACTCCTGAAGAATTGTCAGTTGACGCTTCACCGCCCAAACGCCCCATCATGGTTATTCTCAGAAACGCCGCGTTGGAAGACCGTGAAGTACTAACCGAAGACGAAGCCAAAAGAATCCTCAAATACTACAACTTCCCAGTGGTGAAAACCGCCGCGGCAAACAACGTGGAAGAAGCCGTAGCCTACGCACAGCAACTGGGCTTCCCCGTGGTTCTAAAAATACTCTCACCCCAAATCGTCCACAAAAGCGACGCAGGCGGAGTAATCCTGAACGTGAATTCACCAGCTGAAGTGCGCGAAGCTTTTGAAACGTTGATTCAGCGGGCAACCGCATACAACCCGAACGCCCAGATAATCGGCGTCACAGTCCAGCCTATGCTTCAGAAAAAAGGCTACGAAGTCATAATCGGAGGAAAAACCGACCCGCTCTTTGGACCCGTAATTCTTTTCGGCATGGGCGGCGTAGGCGTGGAACTCTTCAAAGACTACGCCATGGGACTTCCACCCTTGAACACGACGCTCATTAGGCGCATGATGGAGGAAACAAAAGTCTATCAACTCCTGAAAGGGTACCGAAACTCGCCGCCAGCGGACATCAAGAAACTGGAAGAGACCCTGCTGCTGTTCTCGCAGTTGCTCGTGGATTTCCCGCAGATAAAAGAGATAGACATCAACCCGCTCCTCATAAACGAGAAAGACGTGTGCATCTTGGACGCGCGAATAATAATTGACAAGGAACGCGTGTGCAGAAAGTTCGAGCCCCACGAGCACATGGTGATTAGTCCCTACCCGAAGAAGTACGAGATTCTCTGGCCGCTGAGGAACGGGCAAGACGTACTGCTTCGCCCCATAAAACCTGAAGACGAACCGATGTGGCTGGAGATGTTCCAGAGCTTCAGCGAAGAATCCATACGCTACAGGTTCTTCCAGATGCTCAAAGACACCCCGCATGAGGTCCGCGTGCGCTACTGCAACATCGACTACGACCGCGAAATCGCCATAGTCGCCGAACTCACGGAAGAGGGACGCCGAAAAATTCTGGGCGTAACCCGCCTCAGCATCGAACCCGACGGCAAAAGCGGCGAAATGGCCTTCATCGTTGGCGACAGATGGCAAAACCAGGGCTTAGGCACAAAAATGGTGGATTACGTGCTTGACATCGCCAAGGAAATGGGCGTTGAAAACGTTTACTTCATAATGCTGCCTGACAACTACCGAGCGTTGAGTTTAACCAAGAAGATGGGCTTTGACCTTGAATACCTAAACGACGGCACCGTGAAAGGCACACTCAACCTCAAAGAAGAAATCCTTGAAGACCGATGCCCCGAACTGAAAAGCCATCCCTTGGTGGTTCCTGAAGAGAAAAAGCAGAACCACTCACTTTCGAAAAAAGAACAAAAGCCTAAGCAAGAGACAGAAGCAGCAGCGTCAGCCTAAACAAGTTGATACGGTGCTCCCGCCTTAACCCTAAATGGACTAAAAGCCATTGCCTTGACCGAACATTTATGTAGTGGAAAAGGGCTTTTTGAACCTCTATGCGCGTATGGTGCATCAGAATGTTGCCCAAAGTTGAAAAACAAACGGCACATGCAGTCTCAAGCCATTCGCAAATACCAAATTTATTAAACTTAACCATCGAAGAGCATGGGATTAAGACTAATCATTCACGGTTAACTCACAAAAATGAGGAGGTTACTGCCCAATGACAGAAACAACCACAACTAAAGACACAAACAAAGACCCCATAAGAAACTCAGAAATCCAGCCAAAATGGAAGTATGAGCTTATCAAGATGCATGGCGGCGAAAAACTGCTAAAGTGCTTCCAATGTGGAACCTGCACTTCTGACTGTCCAGTTGCCAGGTTCAGCGACTCGTACAGGCCGCGGCAGATAATCCGCATGGCCCAGCTCGGCCTCAAAGACCGCGTGTTGAAAAGCGACACGCTGTGGCTGTGCGCTGCATGCTTCACGTGCACGGACCGTTGTCCACAGGGCGTGGAAGTTGCCAGCGTCATCCGTGTGCTCAGGAACTTGGCTGCGGAGGAAGGCTGTGTGCCGCAGGTGTTCAAGGACCAAGCCGCCAGCGTGTTAGAGTCTGGTTACGCTTACAAGATTCCAGATTTACGCATCAAGAAACGGGAAACCACAGGTTTGCCGCCTCTGCCGAAAGGCAACCCCGAAAGCATACGCAAAAGCCTCAAAGGCGTCAGCTTCATGAAACACGTCGAGAAGAAAGGTGAACCGAAGAATGAGCAGCAATAGGTATTTGATGTTCCTCGGCTGCGCTGTTCCATACCGAGTTTCGGCTTACGAGATTTCTGCACGCAAAGTTCTCGCGAAGTTGGGCGTTGAACTGGTCGAGATGCCTGAATTCAACTGTTGCGGCTTGCCGTTAGACCCAGTCAGCCATGAGACGATGCTGATTCTGGCGGCGAGGAATCTGGCTTTGGCTGAGCAACAGGGATTGAACATAATTACGCTGTGTCCAGGCTGCGCTGGCACGTTGAAGAAGGTTAACAAGATTTTAAA
>CAYGVV010000003.1:0-21115 GCA_964353395.1 uncultured Candidatus Bathyarchaeia archaeon
AAACATAACTCACTTTTCTGCCTATATATAAGGGGGCTATAGTCTTTTCCGAGCACTAGAGACAACATCGGCAACTGATTAAGTTATTAGGTGCGAACTTGAAAGTAGAATCCTAAACCGCAAGCAAAAAGGCGAAACACATATGCCCAAACTCAAGATTGGTCTTTCAATGCTTTACACGCTCAGCGAACCTTTCGGCAAGATGGTTAAACAACTAGGCAAACTATCAACACCTTACGTTGAAGTTGTGGATGAAGGACTGCACACGCTCAGCAAAAAACGCGTTGCCATACTCAACGAAGCCGCAAAATCTCACGGCTTAAAGTATTCGTTGCACGCTCCATTCGCAGACCTTAACATCGCGTCGCCGAGCAAACCCATCCTAAACGCTTCCCTGAAACGCCTCAAGCAGTCGCTAGCTTACGCAAACGAACTAGACGCTTTCCTGTGGGTTTTCCACCCAGGCAACAAATCAGGCATCAGCGCCTTCTACCCAGGACAAGACTGGAAACAAAACATCCAAGGCATTCGCACACTCCACAAAACCGCAAAAGATTACGGCATCACCATTGCCATGGAGAACTTGCCGGAAAAATTCAACTTCATCCTCACCAAACCCGAAGACTTCACGCGTTTTTACACGGAAACCAGCCTAAACGACATCGGCATAGTCCTAGACACTGGACACGCAAACCTCGAAGGACAAATCCAACCCTTCCTGCAAAAGCTTCCAAGTAAAATCGCGCACATCCACATCAGCGACAACCACGGCGCAGCAGACGAACACCTCGGATTAGGCTATGGCGCAATCGACTGGCAACAATTCGCCAAAACACTCAAAGCCACAGGCTTCCAAGGCACAATCCTAGCAGAATCCGTCTACAACGTCCAAGAAACCCTGCAAAAGCTAAGGGAACTATTCATTTAACGGAAGCTCCAGCTCCAAGAAATCCTCAGCTACCTGAGTGTTCTCAAACACTTTTCTTGCTTGTTCCAGCAGAAGCCCAGCATCAGAATATCTAGCGCTGATGTGCGTCAAAACCAAGCTTTTGGCTCCAGCCCTTTTGGCTTCTTCTGCCGCTTGCGAAGGCGTGGAATGCCCATCCAACTCCGCTTTCTCCGCTAAAGCATCATCAAATGTGGCTTCGTGAACAACCAAATCCGCATCAGCCGCGAACCCTGCAAACTCCGCAAAGGGCTTTGTGTCGCCTGAGTAAACGATTTTTCTCCCCTTCCTCGGCAAACCAGTGACATCTTCAGGCTTCACCACTCTGCCGTTAGGCAACGTGAACGCTTCGCCATGCTGAAGCTTGCCCCATGCTTGACCTTCCGATACGCCAAGCGCTCTGGCTTTTTCAGGGTGAAATTTTCCTAGACGCTGCTTTTCCACGAAAGCGTAAGCAAAACTCTGAACCACATGATTCGACGCTGCAGCATAAACAACGTATTCCTTTTCCTCGCAAACCACGCCTGCACCTTTAAGCTCGTGGACTTCAACCTGAAAAGTCAAAGCGTACTGCAATGTTTCACGGAGACAATCCAGATAACGCGCAATTCCCGCTGGAGCGTAAATTTCCACTGCACGTTGCCTATCCATCAACGCCATCGTTTGCAATAACCCAGGCAAGCCTAACACGTGGTCGCCGTGCAGGTGTGTGATGAAGATTTTCAGTTTTTTGTGGAAGCCAACTTTCGCCTTTATCATTTGCCTTTGGACACCTTCACCGCAGTCAAACATCAACTGTTCGTTTCCGCGTTGCACAAGCACAGCTGGCAAGCTTCGCTGATTAGTTGGGATTGCACCTGCGGTTCCCAGGAAAGTTACGCGTATGCTCACGGTTATTCCTTCTCGAACACGGCTACTTCACGCGTTAGTGTACGGTGCACGTAGGCAAAGTGTGACTCCACGTGCCTGTAGCCTAGTGCAGTGCCGATTCGTGCGATGTTTAGTGTTTTAGGTGAAGCAATACAAATCCGTTGCCCTTCGCGCAGAAGACTATGTGCTGAGCTTAATACGCCTTCAACCATGGCTCTGGTGCTGCTTTTCAGCGTGGTGGCGCTTCTGCCGTAAGGTGGATCCGTGACGACACAGTCAACTCTGGTAAGCGGCAGCTTTCGTGCGTCTGCAACGATTACGCCTTCAGCCGTTAACCCGAAGTGTTTGAGGTTTCGTTTGGCGCCGTTTGCCATGCGCCGCTGCACATCCATGGCTAATGCTTTGCAGCCGATAAGTGTGGCTTCGATGGCTGCTGTGCCTGTGCCGCAGAACGGGTCCAGAACGATGGCGTCTGTGCGTGCGTGTGCGAGGTTGACCATGCAGCGTGCGAGTTTGGCGTTCATTGCGGATGGGTGGAAGAACGGTTTTTTTCTTGCTCTGCGTTCGACGAAGGGTTTAGGCTGGATTTCTGCGAGTTTTAAGCCGAAGACGAGTTTTCCGTTGGTTAGTATGCTGAAGAAGGTTTTGTCTGGTTTTTTGAGGTTGACTTTGGCGTGTTTTGCGTTTTGTAGTATAAGCTTGCCAAGCAGGCGTTCGAGGCGCATTGTGTCTGCTTTTTTTGAGTATTCTTTGATGCGTCTTATGCGGACTTCGAAGGTTTCGCGTTCGGCAAGGACGGTTTTGAAGTCTGTGTTGTTTGCGGTTTGGGTTATGGCTTCGTCGGTTGCTGGACACGTGAACAGCTCAAGCGCGCAGATGCGTGTGTATCCTGCTCTGCGGTGCACCTGTTTTACGCTGTCCACATCTGCTTCTAAGCGTATGGTTTGGTCCAGTTTTTCCACTAAGCGGTAACTGTATCCTTCGGCTTCGAGAATGGCAAAGAGTTCAGCGATTGAAAGGGTCTCGTATTCTCCGCTGACGAGGAAGAAGAGTTTAGCCACTCTGCTGCGCCTTCAAAGCTTCGGCAATCAGCGGTGCCAGCGAAACTTTGCTAGCTTTGCTGGGTACGCTGTCTGTGGCAACGATTTCTTCAACTCCTGCGTTGAGGATGCGTTTTTCCGCGTCACCGATAAGTAAGCCGTGCACACATGCGGTGTAGACGTGCATTGCGCCTTGTTCGCGGAGGATTTTTGCTGCGCCAACTATTGTTCCTCCTGTGCTGATGATGTCGTCGAAGATTATGACGGTTTGGTCTTTCACGTTGAGGTCTTTGCCCGTTTGGCTTGTTTGTCCCGTGTATCTGTCGCGTTTTTTTTCGAGGTGTCCTGCTTCGCCACCTAAAACTGCTTGCGCTTGCTGGGCGATGTGCATTGCGCCTTTGTCGGGTGCCAGCGCGAAGGCTTTCTTGATGCCTTTCCGGGTGAAGTATTCGGCTAATAGTGGGATTGCGCTTAGGGTTTTAGCTGGGAACGGGAACAGTTTAAGCGCGTTTTCCTGGTGCACGTTCACCGTGATTAGCTGGTTAACTCCTGCTGCGCTGAGCATTCTGGCTACGGTTTCGATGCTGACGTTTTCTCCTTGCAAAAAGATTTTGTCTTGACGCGCATACGCAAGGTATGGCACGACAGCGGTTACTTTGGTTGCGCCGTTTCTTTTGGCGGCGTTTGCCATGAACGCGAGTTGCATGAGCCTGCTGTCCTGCGGAGCACAAGTAGTCTGCACAATCGCTACATGCTCGTTTTGCACGTTGCCTTCCAAGCGAACGTAGGATTCTCCATCAGGAAACGTCTTCGTGGCAACAGGCACCTTTTCCATGCTGGTTAATTGTGAGATTTTTTCGCCCAATTCTGCCGATGCTGGACCAGGAATAATCTTCATCTTTTGCTTTCCCTCTTTTGTTAAATTGTGGTCTATCTAGGTTTTAGCTAATATTTCCGCAAGCTCTTTTTAACTTATCCGTCCACAGCGCAGGTGCTGAATACTAGTGCTCGGAAAAGACTATAGCCCCCTTATATAAAGACTGAAATGCAGGTTGCGTTTTCTCCGAATTTGTTGGTGTTGTTTTGTCTGTGCTTGTTTCAGTTGTTTTGTTTCTTTCGTTTGGCGTATTTGCTTGGTTTTTGTGGAGGAAACAATAGCCTCGAGAAAAACAATAGAGTTAACATAGAGAAAGTAAGGGTTTGCTTTTTTTCTGAAACAACTATTAGAGGCGAAAAAAGTGTGGATGGAATTTTCTGTTCAGCGTTTGCTGTTGCGATGTTTCCGTAGTCTAAGAACAGCGACTGTAATTACTGCAACAATTATGATAATTGCTATTGCGCAAACTGTCGCCGTTAAGGTGTTAGCTCCGTCGATAAGAATAGGAGGTGGAGTGGGTGATGATTCTGCAGGTTCTGGAGAAATTGAAGGCGAAGATGAGGGACTTGGAGAGTTAGAAGGCGATGGACTTGGTGAAGGCAAAGTAATGTTGACGGCTACAGGGTTCATCAATGGATAATTGTCTTGATTTACCGTATTAACCGTGTAGGGTGTGTCGCCTACGCCGTTGCCATCGGTATCAGTGCCGTTGTAGTTGCTCCAGAAGTTGCCTTGAGATTGGCCGTCGTCCCAGTTGTCATGTGACAGGGAGCCATAAAAGCCGCCAGTGGCTATGGCTTGGTCGAAAACGTCTTCGGTGTTGTTTACAAAGTTGTTTCGGCTGAAGGTGTTGCCTGAGGAACCTTGTATCCATACGCCTGCATTGTTGTTGGTGATGTTGTTTTCTTGGAAAGTGTTGTTGCTGGCGGTTAGCCAGATGCCTCTGTCGCTGTTTGAGATGATGTTTCGGGATATTACGTTGTTTAGGCAGACGATGCCAGTCCATGTGGGCAGGCAGATGCCCCAAGTGTTCGCTGTAACGTTGTTCTCGGTGATGGTGTTACCGTTGGATGAGATGAGCCAGACGCCTGCCAAGTTGTTAGTTATTATGTTTCTTGTTATGGTTGAGTTTGTGGTGAAAGCCAGTGTTACCCCTTGTCCTCTACTTGAGAGGTTGAGGTTTTCAACTTTCATGTTTGTGCAGTTCACAAGGGTGATGCTCCCCGCATCCGAGGGCACTGTTCGGTCATGTTCATTAACCAGGTAGTATATCGGTTTGCCGTCAGCCGTGTTTGAAGTGTCAACATCGTGAATCCAGTCAGTAAGAACATAGCCATCGGCTCGGAACTGGTTCGTGTTGTCCCTCAACTTGTTGTTTCTCAGAATATTGTTTGAACCACTCGACAACATAATGCCGAGGCTGTTGGCGGTCAGGTTGTTTCCAAGGACGCGATTATTCGAGGAATGCTGAAAAGATAGACCTTCACCGTTACTCATGAGGTTGTTTTGCGATATCTCGTTGTAGTCGGCACTTTGCAGAAAGACACCAGTCTTCATGTAGCCAGTTATGTTGTTTCCAGTTATGCTGTTATTTGATGTACTATTGAAGTCTAAGCCTCCAGAAAGCTGGATTCCAATCGCGACGGGTTCATCGCTGTGGTTGGTGATGTTGTTATCTTGAACGACGTTAAATGAGCTGCTATAGAAATTTAATCCCCCGCAAACGCCCGTTTTGATATCGTTTCCAGAAATGACGTTGTTGGAAGAATTCATAAACATTAAGCCATATAATGGCGCATACATGGAATTGCCGATTATGCTGTTGTCGTTTGAGTTGCGGAAGTTCATGCCGCTTTGGTTAACGTCTATGCGGCTGCTGAGTATTTTGCAGTTTGAAGTTTGGTTGAAGTTGATTCCTGAACCTAAATCCAGAATAACAACGTTTTTGATTGTGACGTTGATTCGTCCGTCAAGGATAATGGCAAAGGAATCGTGGCTTACTTCAGGTTTGACAGCGAAGCCTGCGCCGTCAATGACAATGTTATCTCTTTGGACGGTAAGGTTTCCGAGTACCTCGCCAGTGAAAACGTAGTTGTCACCGTTCCGCTGGATTTTGTCTGTTCCAACCACTGAACCGTCTGCGTTGATGTACACGGTTCCGGAATATTCAGCTTGAACGGTGAAAGCACAAACCATGGTGAATGCCAGTAGGCTGGCAAGTACAAGTGCAAGTGTGCTGTGCTTGTGCATATTTTGTCCCTTTAGCATGTTGTGTGCAACTGGTTATTAGCTCTCACTGAAGAACATTTTGTTCTTCCAGAAGAACACCCCTCCACGCAAAGTCAAACCTCAATTCGCTTTTTTCAACGAAAACAAAAGTGACAGCGCCAGGTTAGTTCGCAGACGCTTACAGGGTGTTCTGTCTATTTTTTAGTGGAGAGAGCATATCAAGTCGTAATACATAATATTTATTTATCGGATTCCGAATCCAAGTTACCCATCAGAGGCGGCATAGCGTGAGTTATGGACATCAAGGCTTAAAAGAAAAAGCAGACGCCAGCAGAATCCAAGAGGTCACAAGCCTCAGGCGAGACAACTTCAAAGTAACCGTATCCCTAGACAAAGAACGTCCCATGTCCAGATGCCCTCTATACGAAAAATACGCCATCCAAAAATACGACCTGCACCCCAACTTCAGCTTCGCCCACCTCGACGACATGATCCCCAAGAACACGCCTGAATACCTCGACCATGGACAGCACTACGTGGAACGCATCGTGCGTGCAATGTACTACTTCAAGCAATGCAGCCTAATCGGACCGTCAGGAACAGGCAAAACCCACATAGTCTACCTCGTCGCCGAACTCACAGGCTTACCAATCTGGGAAGTCAACTGCGGACTATCAACATCCTCCTTTGACCTCATCGGACGATTCATCGGCTTAGGCAAAGAAAACTGGGTAGATGGCTTGCTAACACAGTGGCTCAGGAAAGGCGGCATAATGTACCTCGACGAAGCCAACATGATGAAACAAGACGTTGCCACAAGGCTAAACCCAGTTTTGGACACTCGAGGTCACCTCGTGCTCAACGAAAAAGACAGCGAAGTAATAGAACGCCACAAGTACGGCTACATGATCATAAGCATGAACCCCGCCACAGCCGAATTCTCAGGCACAAAACCTTTGAACGCTGCCATGAGGAGACGCATGGCCGTCTGGATTAACTTCGACTTCCTAAGCGTCGGCGAAACCATCTCACCCCATGAAGTAGAAATGCTGCAGAAAAGAACAAAACTTGATCAGGATACAGCTTACAAAATCATACAAGCCGGCGCTGAACTGCGGAGACAGTACAAAGCAGGCGACCTGCCTTATGGTCCTTCCTTGGGTGATTTGATAAACTGGGCTACGCTGGTACGTGACGGAAACACACCTTTGGTAGCTGCGGAGGAAACAATAATTGGGTTGACAAGTGATAACGTTGAAGTCCAAACCGACGTGAGGAGAATTCTTGAAGCCGTATTCAATAAGCAACAGTGATCAGGAAGCGCTGCTTCATGGGATTTCTTGACTACGCCTGGATAGTGTCCTTTCAAAAAGACAAACAGAAAGTGAGAATACTCCAAGATTCCACCTTAGATCAGCCCACCATAGCGCCTGATAGCTACGGATTCACCGTGAAACTTCCCGCAGTTCATTTTTTGAAAAAAGGACAAATTGCCTATCTTGGGCAGAAGTTCCCCTCAGACGTCGCGGGTAAATCCAAAGTGGGGCGACTGTTCAGAGCGGCAGTGTTGCATTTAACCACGCATACGCTTGCGCCTTTCCCTAAAGAAAAAATCGCCCCTTGCGCTTCTGACTCGATCTCCGAGGCATTTGCAAAGTCTCTAATCAGGGACGCATACGTCAACGCGTACCTTCAAGCATGGTATCCAGACAGATTCGTAGACATCGCCTATGCAAATGCGCTGGAGTTTCAAAAAATCAAACCCGTCGAAAGAATCTTTGCTTCCTCAACAAAGGTCATGACGGCTCTGCTTACAAAAATCAACATGGGCACAGTCAAAGGCAACCTTAGCAAAGAGGAAGAGCAAGCAGTGAACGCACTCAGTCAGGAGATAACAAAACTCAAGGAGACATTCTTGGCTTCGTTGGCAGGTGAACAAATCAACTGCGAAGAACTCTTCGGTGAAAAAGTCAAAGGCATAACGCGATTGCTTGAGTCCTTTGGTCCTTTCATGGAAGCACCATCTCTGCGCCACACTGAACAGATAGGCAGCTGCAGCATCTTCACGGAAGCAGAAACGCACATGGATGCTGACGTTGAAGGCATATTCGTACAATCCCTCGAAACCTTAGGCGGCACCGTTCCCGCCGTAGACAACATAGAAGAGTGCTGGAGACCAGTGCAGGAAGCGGAAGCGTTGCAGGCTTTTAACTCTGACCAACACCAAAAGGAACGCCGAGAAAAAATCCTGTCCAAAATCAACCCTTACCTCTCTTGGACGAGATTCAAATCCGCGGGTTTTCCAGATGAAGACTTCACCCAGTACCTTAGAGCAAAAAGTCTAGTCCAAGGAGCAAGCCGAAGACTTCTGGATGCCCTTCGAACAGCCTTAGACTATCTTGATGAGGATCCAAGGCAGGAAATGGGTCAACTAGACTTAAGCGCTGTAATCCAAGCCATGGCGAGCAACAAACCCGCAACAGACGTGTTTTTCCTGGATGAATACCTGAAGCAGAGCTTCGCTTGGTCCATAATTCTTGACGTGAGCGGCAGCATGAAAGTTAGAGGAGAATACGCTCGAGCGCTCGCCATCGCCGTAGCTGAAGCAGCAAAGGAGTTGATGATGGACCCGAGTTCATGGACATTTTTCGCCTTCAGCGACAAGTTCACCATACTCAAAGATAGCACGGAATCTTACTCGCAGAGAGTGAGAGCAAGAATCGGCGGGCTCAAATTTGAAGGTCTTACTTACTTACCTGACGCGGTTCACATGGCTGGCAAAATGTTGGCGAAAAGATTTGAGGAACAACGTGTTCTCGTCGCAATCTCAGATGGTTGGCCATATGGCTATCAGAACATGCCCATGGCACTGAAGGAAAACGTTGACGAACTGCTGAAGAAAGGCGTCATAGTGATTGGGATAGGCGTGGAAACCGACAGGATGGGCAATTTCTTCAGGTTAAACGCATCCGTTTATCAGCCAAAGGACTTGTTCAAGAAGTTCGCTAACGTGTATGTTGAGGCATCAGCGAAAGCGCTTGAAACTTAGCGTGAAACAAACAACCAAACACACGCTTAATCCTTGCGGGTTCTTCATTCTTTTTTAGCTATATATGAGAGAGGGTAGTCCGTTTAAATGTGCAGTTCAAGTTTTTCTCGTCTAATTTTGGATTCGTCGTGTAGTTTTCCTGTTTGTTTTGTCTATGTTTTTTGCAATGATGGTGAAGTTCTGATTCGGATATGAAGTGTAGTTTGGATTCAGATTCCGAAGTCGCAACCATCTAATATATAGTCGCATAAATCAGTAGTCCAGATACAGACTCAGAAACCGAAGGTGTACCCTGTAATGGAACTTGCGTTGGAAAAAAACAACAGCGACCTAATAAAAATCTACGACGAAAAAAGCGACACAATGAAGTTCGTCAAAAGAGACAAAGGTTTCAACAAACAAATCACCACCATAGAAGAAACACTCACACGATTCGGACTCCTCAAAAACGAAATCAAAGTCTACCTCTACCTAGCAAGAGCAGGAGAAAGGAAAGCAGGCGAAATAGCCGAAGCCATCGCTCTCCACAGAACCGAAACCTACCGCATACTCCGCGACCTAGAAAAGAAAGGCATCCTCTTCTCAGTCTTCGAAAAACCCCTAAAATTCACAGCCATCCCACTTGACAAAGCCATCGACTTGCTCGTGGACGCCCAAAAAATGAAAATCAAGCTTCTCGAAAAAGAAAAAACAAACCTCGTAGAGCTTTGGCTATCAATGCCACAGCCCAAAATGGAAAAAACCAAGAAAGAACTCTTCCAGATGCTGGAAGGCGAACAACAAATGGTCCTCAAAGCTGACGAACTGTTGGAGCGAACGGAAAAGGAATTCCAGATTTTCGCCTCAGACGACTACCTCGCTCAGCTCTACTACAGCGACTTTACTGACAAGCTGAAAAAGAAACAGGAAAAACTCGATATTACATTGCTCACCGAGAACTCGCCAAAAAGCATCTTCTTCGTCGAGCAAATGAAGTGGCCAAAACACAAATACGGCCTGGTAAAAGCCCAAAACCTGCCCTGCTTCATGATCTCCGACAGGAAAGAACTGCTGATAGCCTTCCACGAAAACGACACTCTAAACGAGTCCGGAGACAAAAAGAAATTCAAAACTGCAGCCATCTGGACAAACTACAGCGCTTTCGTCTGGACCCTGCAGATGCTCTTTTCAAAACTGCTGGGAACAGAAAAATCAAGTCAAGCCTAATCTCAAGCAACCCGGTCTTTTCTTGAGACTAGTGGCAAACTATGGAGGGCAGCAAACAGAATGCAACGAAAAAGAAAGCTCTTAGCGCTTTTCCTTTTGTTAGCCATCACAGTCGTTTCCTTTCTAAGCATTAGCGCAGTCATAACTCCCGCACCTGCAAACTCATTGATCGCCAAAAACGCAAACATAGTTTGGGAAAAAACCTATGGCGGAACAGGAGACGATAGAGCCTTCTCTGCCACAACCGATGAAAACGGCTACCTAGTGGTTGGCTCCTCAACATCATTCGAACAGGACAAAACGGTGGCGTGGGTTCTGCAGCTTGACCGCAACGGCAATGCCGTTTGGAACCGAACATTCAGCGAAGGCTCAGGCAGCGAGTTCAGGTGCGTTCTGGACTTATGCGATGGCTTCCTGTTTGTTGGGAACACAGTTTCTTCCTCAGGCGGCACAGACGGCTACGTTATGAGAATAAACAGTGAAGGAACTCCGCTGTGGAATCTTACCTTAAAAGCAGGCAACGGAGTGAACAAACTGTTTTCGGCACAAAAGACTCAGGACGACTTCCTGCTTGTCGGCTTAACGAAATCTTCTAACGATGGGGACTCCGACGTTTGGCTCGTCAAAATCGACGCTGAAGGCAACATTTTATGGAACAAAACGTACGGGGGGTCGATGGATGACGCTGGAAGGGCAGTGGTGTTAACTCAGGCCAACTGTTACATGATTGCAGGCTACACGGATTCTATGGGAAACGGAGACTACAACTTTCTAGTCCTCAAGATTGACGCTTCGGGAAACGCCCTGTGGAGCAAAACTTACGGCGGACCACAAAGCGACAAAGCTTACGCCATAGCTCCATCTACAGGCGGATGCGTGATTGCCGGTGATACTCGCTCGAAAGGTGCAGGAGACAGTGACGCCTGGGTGATAAAAATTGACCTGAACGGAAACTTGCTGTGGGAGAAAACTGTGGGCGGCAAAGAGTTCGATGCACCAACTTGCGTTACCTTTACTCCAGACGGAGGATACTTGGTGGGCGGCACAACTTTCTCGTTTGGAAATGGACAGAGAGACTTCTGGTTGTTCAAAATCGATGATGCTGGCAAAGTTTTGTGGAGCTGTACGGTGGGAAGAAGCAACTATGAAGAAGCGTATGTCGTGCTTCAGGCTGCTGGAAACGAGCATGCTGAAAATGAGTTTTTCATGGCAGGCTGGACAAACTCTGTCGGCGAAGGAAGATACGATTTCTACGCTGTCACCCTCGCTGTTGAGCCTTAGCAAATAGGCATTGTCCAACTGCAATTTCATTAACCATTCCGCAGTTGCGGCTTTTTGCTTGTCGGCAGTGACTGGTTAAACTTGATTTCGAACAAAACTGCAGTCTGAACCAGCCGCAGATGTTTTGTCAGGCATCCTCTTAAGGAGTTTTCGTGGTTGATCGCGCAGTCAAGAAAACTTCGCGGAAAAATACTAGGAACTTCGGAGTTTAAGGTTTGGAGAATTCTTTGAGCTTTAGACTACGTACTGAACTTGAGGCTGATTTTTTTCAAACTGTACAATGCTCACGCTGTCTTGAGCGTTTTTCGAGAGCCAGTCAGATAGCTTGCCGCAGCCATTGGGATTGCAGGAAAAACTCTTCGCCTTCGGATTCCACAAGGCGCAGGTTGAACAGGGAATTTCTGCTTCTGTCTTCATGTCAATCGTGGATTATGTCAGTTCCTAAACTGATTTATCCCTTGTGAAGCGCCAATCCTGATTACACGGAACATTTCAGGTGCAAACAAGCGAATTGGCTTGTAAGAAACACTCTAAAAAGGGTGCTCCAGTGCTCTCAAAACTTGCATCATACGCAAACAAGTGGAAACAATTCCTAATCTGCGAAAGTGGGTTTTTCCCACCACATGCAACAGGAGGCTTTTCATCTGCTTGTTGATTCCAAAATGTTAAATAGCAGCTGTGATAAACAAAACTGTTAATTTAACGAATTGAAAAGATCCTTTTGGGAGACGGAGAAATATGAAAAGCACTAAGCAAAAGGTTCTCGTTACAGCGTTGATCATATTTGCCGTCGTCTTTGCGCTGGGTATTGCGGTTCCCCCGGCGAAGGCCGCAGCAAGCGTCACGGTCTCGCAGTATGGCTACTACGATACGTTATTGCAGGGTTACTACGTATTCGGTGAAGTCACGAACAATGGAGACAAGCCTGTAACCAACATAACTGTAAACGTCAAATGTTATGATGCTTCAAACAATCTCTTAAGCGCTAGTCCAGTAAAAGGGTATATCGACGGACCCAACGTAGCTAACGCAAATTATCCTTTTGTCCTAAATCCTGGGGCAATTGCACCCTTCAAAACACAAATAAAAAACGGCGACATGAGTTTTAGAAATCAGGATATAAATCATCTCACTTCCACCGTGTCTTTTAATGAATGCGATGCTCTCCCAGAGAAGCTTGAAATCACCGTGAGCGGTGTATATCAACTTCCTGGTTTAGCCCCAAATGTGCGGGGTACAATAAAGAATACGGGCACGTCAAGGGCAGATGAAGTCTTTGTTTACATAATCGGGTACGACTCGAATAAAGCGGTTATCGGACCTTATGGTCAAATGATCACGGCTCAAGGAGGGGGAAACTCGGTGAATCCGGGCGAGAGTGCAAACTTTTCGCTAAGTGCGCTAATATTTCCTGTGAGTGGGGAAACGGAGATAAATGCCGCCAGTTTCATAGTAACTGCCCAATCCTTTGTTGGGTCAAACACGGTTTTCACGGCTCAATACGCAGCGACAAACGAGATAGAGGGAATCATACAATCCACCAGTTCTTCACCATCGCCTTCTCCATCTCCCTCCTCTTCGCTTTCTCCGTCCTCTCCAGCTGTTTTCACGCCATCTCCTTCGGTTTCTCCTGCAGTCAGTTCAAGTCCAACCCCGACAGCTACCCCTCAGCCAGACGAAAGTAAAGAGAACATCTGGGTTCCTAAGCCGGAAAATGCAGTGGCTGCAACCGCCGCGTCAATAGCCGCCGTTAGCGTGGTTTCAGTTATCGCCTCCGCCGTTAACACCCCCGTGGGCGAGTCTGCCGGGGGATTTATCGAAAAATTCAAAGACTTTATGCCTGAATCAGTGAGGAATTGGCTTCAGGATAAACGCAAAACGAAAGTTGAAGAAAAAAAACACTCACCTTTCAGGCCGACGAAAATGGAGATCGTAGCTTACATCACTTGCGCACTTAGCCTGGCGCTTGCGTATTCATTCGTCAAAGCTGAAGACCTACCCCAACTCCTATCCATTCTTCCCACAATGGTGGCTGTTGGCTTCATAGGAGGTTTCGTGAAGACTTATCTTGCCGTGACATTTACGAGAAGCCGGGGAATCTGGAATGAACACGCAGTCTGGTATCTTGGATTGGCAACCTTTGCCCTTACGACACTTGCGTTTAGGATGCCGTTCGCCTGGCCAAGCCGCACAGTGCACAGCGAGTCAGACTTATTGAAACGAAAAGAAGGAATCGTGTCAACAGTTGATATTCTCATTTCTGTAGCTTTCTCAGCTGCATTCTTCATTCTCCTCCTCGAAGGCTTCGAGCTAGTGGGCAGCATGGGCTTAGCGATGTGCCTCAGCATCGCTTTCTTTGACAGCCTCCCGATAAGACCCATGAGTGGCAGACACGGCTTCAAGTTCAGCAAGATTCTGTGGTTAGCCCTGTTCCTGATATGCCTAGCACTACTCGTTTCTTGGCTGATGCTACTGTAAGCCTTTTTTCTTATTCTAGGCTAATCCTACGAACAGGCTCAGGTGCCAGAATACAAAAGATTCAAGCCCGCCGGAAGCAAAGAAGCGCATAGATTCTCAGCGAGAACAAATCGGGTTGGCGATACTCCTACACTAGAGTAAATGTTGCATTGGCTCTAACGAAGATGCAACGCATGTCATGGCAACACACTGAAACCAATAGCGGATCATTTCGATTCTGGGTAGAGGCTGTGAATGACATGGAGTAGGTACAATTTCCGTAGTCAGTAATACTTGGCGACGCTTGGATCCACTCTTCGGGGTTGAGGTCTCCGTTAAATTCGTAATAGATTGTAAAGTTACGTGCCAATGCAGGTTTGCCTTCGTTAAGAAGATTAACTGTCACATTCGCCTGTTTCAGTGTAGCATCCAACCTAGTGTAGTATCCAACTATGCTAATGTCTGAGGTCATGTTTACTGCATATTCCGAATAGAAGGTTGTTGAAGTTCCAGAGGAATTCCAGACGAAGTTGACATACGCACTTGATACTCCTGTTCCGCTGGAACCCCAAGAAAGCCATATACCGTTCTGATAAGGCGATGTGCTTCGAGGGGTAAGCGTTGCGTTGAGCATTGCGTCATAAGTGTGGTTGCCGACTATCCATTTGTAATTTGCCAAATCTGTAACTAAAATGCTTGTGGCTCCACCGTTGGAGACGTTAGCCAGTGCGCTTATAATCGTGTGTATTGCGCCCAGTCTATACGCCGAAAAACCCGTGTTTGCTTCAGTCTCGTATACTGGCGCGTTCTTCACGGTTTCGGCGACGTAAATAAATGTGGACAGCAGCAGCATCACTACTATCAAAGATGTGATCACGAGCACTTGGCCGGAATTACGACGGTTTGATGCAGTGGTTTTCATGTTAATCTACCGCTGCCAGCTGTAACCTGATTATGTAGACTGCGTAATTTCTGTTTACGCTTGCACACACATAGTCCGCTGCCTCTATATTCTCGCTGATTGCGCTTCCGCTGCATATTGGGACATCATTGATTTGCGTCATGTTTTCATTGAATACGGTGAGGTTGAACCATACGGTAAAAGGGATGCAGGATTGAACGCAACTTCTGAGTGCTGTCCAGTTTCTGTTGTCCACCAAGTTTGCTAGGTTCCCGTTGTCATCCAAGTTCATGAGCACATCAAGGGCTGTTGAAGAAAGAGTGCCTGTTGAGTTATTCGAGTTTCTTTGTATTGTTGGAATTAGCGTGAGCGATGAAAGCAGCAGGACTGAGGCGAAGAATGCCTCGATGACGCGTATTTGCCCCTTGTTGTCTTTCAGCAGCCTCACTTGATCACATCTCCAAAGCGCAGAGTCAGTTTGCAGAGTGTTTCCTTGATTATTACATGGTAAACAAACACGTTTTCCTCTGAATTCGCAAAGTTCGCTCCAGCCTCTAGAGGAAGTTGAGGATAAGCGGTCCATTCTAAAAAGGTCGTAGTACCGTTGAGACCCCGGAGTACCAAAACAATGGGGCTTTTTTCAATGATTACCGGTATGGCGTAAGTGGTGCTTGAAGTCGATGTGAGGCTTGAATTGTAAGCGTAAGAGAGAGCATAGCCCCCGCTGATAGTTATGCCAGAATAGTTCTTGTTTACGGTTAACGTGTAATTCAGCGGGCTCAATCTCACGAAAGTATGGTTTGGCAACGGCTCCTGGGATAAATGAGCAAACGAATACACCTCATATGCTGTTATTCTATCGTCAAACGAGGCGCGAGCGAACACTACGAGAAGAGCAGACCCATTGGAAGAGGTTGGTATTTGGACGCTTACGTAGCCGACACCAGCGCTCGAGGTAACGTTGGAAACATAGCTCAAAAAATCCCTTGCAACAGCATAACAGTGCAGGCTTGCGCTTGTTGGTCCTGTGTCTTGACTGACGGAAATTCTGAAAGTGTATGTTGTTGCTCCTCCTGCAGTGTTGTTACCGGAAAGCTCAACGTTCATGGAAAGCATCTGAGAAAGGGATATTCCCAAAGCGATGTTATGCATTCTTGCTGCTCTGGACATGTCTTGGTAGGAGAGAGAGTATTTATTTTGACTGTTTAGCCTGCTGACTTTATCGATGTCAAGGTTACAGGAGTATGAAGAGTCGTTGGCGGATAGCCCAAAGTTTACTGGAACGTCAGAGGTTGAGCCCCAGTCCACGGGGGTGCCGTAGCTTGACACGATGTGGTCAGCTATGGTTTGCAGGTAATCTTGTTTGTTTAGGTCCTGCATGCTGTTTATCTGAGTTTGCATGGTTCCCGCGAGGAAAGCCGTCGCTATCAGAGCAACAGACACCACGAGGGTGCACGCGAAGAACATGTCAATAGAGGTAGCTGGCATCCGATTTTTCTTCCATCAATCGTACCACGAACTTAAACCGAAGGTGCCTGATGAGCCAAATATGCTTGAAAGCAGTATCTGTGATGCTATTAGCGATATGTAAGCTGTTGCTGCAAGCATAGCAGAGTATCGGAACCCAGCGCCAAGGTTACCTTCGCTTATTTTTCCGATGAAGAAGCCAGATATCCAGCACTGCAAGATTATACCCACCGAGAATATTTTCAGTTGGCTATTCATAACTAATAGCGTAGAACTTGCCATGCTAGCGCCTGAAACACTGGACATCATTTGAGTTGTCATAGCCACGATAATTGTGGTTACGGCAATCAGTATACTCCAAATGAACGCAAGCAGAACATACGGCTTCAACAATGCACGCCTGTTAATCTGCAGCTCCCGCTCTTTTTCGCTGTACTCTGAAAGAATCTCCAACGACTGCTTGCTATCCCCGCCAATTTCAATTGTCTCAATCATCATTGCGAGGTTTGCGATGGCAAACCAGCTTCTAAGCTCCTTGCTTATGTTGGTGAAAGTTTTCCGTATCGGAACACCCCATTCGATTTGGCTGCGTATCATCTCAAGGAATCTTTGAAAGTCCCCGTATGATTTGCGTTTGGTGGCTTGCACGATGCTCTTCTCCGGCGAAAGCCCAATCTTATGCGCTTCTGTTACATCTCGGATAAAGGGCGGAACGGAGTCTTCAGCATTATAGTTAATTTTAGCGATTTTCTGGTACTGGATAGCTGGAATCAGTGACCCGACTACCAAACATATTGTGGCAATTTCAGGTAAGCCTATGGGTCCCATCGCTTCTGCAATTGAGGGAACAAGTAAGGAAACAGCCACCACTGCGATGCATGGCACCAGTATAACTAATGCTTTCTTGTAGAGGTCTTTAAGGCTTCCAAAGGCACTCTTCTGCATGTTATGGGCTATCAGTATGAAAAACAGCGACAACATAGGCAACAAAATAAAGGCAATGAGGTACGACGTGACTGGTGTAATCAGCAGCGAAGCCCCACCCAATAAATCACTCATGCCCGCGGACGAAAAGACAACAAACAAGATATACATACACAAAACGACAATTAACATGACTGAGTATGCTTCAACTAAAGTTGCAGCTTTCTCTACTGAACGAGTAAGCTCGCCATGACGAAGCTCAAAAATCACTTTCAACTCGCTTTTGAGGTAATCCGCCATTTTACCGCCGCTTCGCACCGACGAAACAAAACCACCCAAAAAGTTCCGGTAAAGTTTAGACGCCGTCTGCTCAGCCCGCAGATGCATAACCGTCAGGGGGTCTTTACCTAAAACCTCAACCTGCCGCACCACCTCTTCGGCTTCCTTTCTAAAGTTGGCCAAAAACGAGAATCGGCGCATTTTCTTCCAGCTATCATAAGGCGATACCCCACTGGCTGCCAAAAGCGTAAAAATCATCACCACGAAAGGCAACTCATGCTCAATCTTCTCACGCTCCTCGCTAGCAGCCCCTGACATTAGACCACGAATCTTTCCAACGAAACCACCTTGTGCCTTCACTTGCTACAGCTCCTTCCCAGGCTGTTTGTCCAAGTCGTCCATGTTAAGTGAGCTGTTCAGTGCCTTGTGCACGCTTTGGAAGTCACGAAGACCCTTTTCCACCATTTTCAGCAGAATCTGCTTCCGACGCTCAAACTCTTGCCTGACCACGCTGGGAGGGACGTCGAGGTTCTTGGCCATCTTAGATAGCAGGTAGCTTTGGTCAAGGCTCTGCTGGAAAGAATCCCCTGATGAATTCCAAGAGAACACATCATGAACCATACCGCCTGCATCTAGTTCCGAAATCCTCACAAATTTTCTGGTCGAAATCTTTCTGTCTGAGGCAACGAAACGCGGGGTTTTCACTTGTTTGACCACTATTACGCAGTTCATCAATGGCAAGATTCCCAGGGGGATATTCATGGGCGGCTGAGTCAGACGCTGTATCACTGTTTCAACATCTTCAGCGTGCATCGTGCACATGCCACCGTGACCTGTTGCCAAAGCCTGGAAGAGAACGTAAGCTTCTTCGCCTCTAACCTCGCCTACAAGGATTAAGGCTGGACGGTGACGCACAGCCGACTTGATGAGGTCGTACAGGGTGATTTCTCCTTCGCTATCGCCTCCGAACCCAGGTCGGGCAATTGTGGACACCCAGTTTTCCTGCGGAAGATTAATTTCCGAAACTTCTTCCACCGAAATCATTTTGAAGTCAGGTCTCACAAGGCACGCAATAGCGTTCAACGCCGTTGTCTTTCCAGCGCCTGTTGGACCAACTATCATTACTGACATTTTGTTTTCCATGAGCATCCAGAGGTAGGCGCCAATTGACTCATCAATTGTTTCGTTCATTATCAAATCCACGATGGTGATGGGGTCCTCTCTGAACTTACGAACCGTGAAGCTTGTCCCTGCAGGAGTGGTTTCTTTTCCGAAGGATACGGCGAGTCTGTGCTTTCCTGGCAACGTCAAGTCCACGATGGGATGCGCTATGCTGACGTGCTTGCCTTGCCTGTGCACTATTCGCGTTATGAAATCGTCCAGTTCCTCTTCATCCGTGTAAATGATGTTCGTCCGCGCGCTCTCGTATTTTCTATGCCATAGAAAAACGGGCTTGTTGACGCCTAAGCAGCTGATGTCTTCGATGAAGGGGTCGCTGATGAGAGCGTCGATTTTTCCGTAGCCAATCAAGTCTCTTTCAAGGTAGTAAAGGATTTTTCTTAACCCAACTTGGTCGGTTCCTGCTAAGACTGCTTGGTGCTCATCGATTATGCTGGGTAGTTGTCTGTGAAATGACTCTGCAAGGGTCTCCTCAGTTCTAGGCGCTTTCAACTCGAATTCAAGAGTATTCTTCAACTGCTTGTAGGCGTCTCTTTCTTCCCTTGTCATCGTAAGTTCGTCAACAACGTAGAAGTAGCCGCCTTCAGACTCATCCTGAAATATCCAGGCGTAGGAGAAAGGAGGCTTAAACGGATAGCTTTCAACTTGCAGGTAGCCTTCAGGTACGCGGCAGCCTTGGATGCCCAAGTAACCGATCAAGTCTTCTTCAGAGGTTTTCTCTTCTCCTTTAACTTCTTCATTCTTCTTTTTCCCAAGCTTCACCTTAGTTGCCTCCATAAAGAGTTAGATGGTCGCCTGCGGCGTCCGAGTAGTATTCCAGGGTAGCCATGCCTGAATCTCTTGTGTAGGTTCCTGACGCACTGAGGTCAGTCGGTATGTACGCGCGTTGGTCGCTTGTCGCGGCTGCATTGCCGAAGCCAACTTCCACCCATGCTTTTGCGGAGTCGTTTTGAATTCTAATCCAATAAATTTGGTTTCCAATTAACGGGGGAACATTCAAGCGCACGGTCGAAGTGAGGTTGTCTGCTGGAGCGTTTGATGCAAGCTCCATGCCTTTTACGGCAACATAGTCGGCGATATTTGACAACTCTTGCTTTTCCGCTTCTTGCTTCAGGTTGACGACTGAGAGACCGCAGGCGCCGATTATGAGAGCGCCAACGATGACTGACGCGAATAACGTGTAAACATAACTGGGAATTATCGACGGCAACTTACCGCAGGCACCTCTCGACATTGACATTGCAGACTACGGTTTCCACGTTGATGATGGCGCCGTTGTCGTTGGTTAAAATGGGAACCGAAACCTGCCCGCGGGTGCCGCCCAAAACCGAAGTCACAACTAAATTTTCAGGACCGTACACAAGGTTGTAGGTTGCGGTTGTCATCTGGGTGGATGCACACGATATTTTCAGAGGAAGCTCTCCGTACAAGTCTACCGGGTCTGACCCGTTCAAGTTGACGACGTAAAGGCGCAGGTTGTTGACGGGTTTGTCATCTTCGGTGCCAGACACCGTGTAGGATAATGCTGGGCGGTAACGCAGAAGTATCTCCGGATGTTCCGCGCCGCTCCTGATGCAGAGTTGAGTTATGAGGCCTCCGCTCTGGTTGGTTATCGTGCGGCTGTCACCCTTCAGAAAAAGCCCTGTTTCCGGAGACTCCGAGTAGGGAAGTTGATAAGTGATCTGCCCCGTGATCTGGTTGAAAACGGTCTCGTTGAGGTCTTGATTGTCGGTTATGCTGATCTCTAGAGAAGTGGCATTTGGTTGAACGCAAAGTTTTCCGCCCGAGTCCACGACTTCAAATGTTCGGGCTGAGCCTGGCTGCCACACGATTGACATAAAGGTCTCGTCCAAGCTCAGGAAGACTTGTTTTGCCGTGGACACTTTAAGAGCTTGGCTTCGCGCATTCACTTTTTCAACCGCGAAATAGTAAGTTATCGATATTAGCCCCAAAGTCGATACAAACAATATCAGGAAAGTCACTGGAATGGCCAATGCTCTTCTTGAACGACTAAACTTTGCAAGCATTTGAATACGCGAGTTTTTTTTCAAGCCTTTCCCTTTCTCCATTTGTCAATAACTGCAAGAGGCTCGCAAGATTAGGATTAAGCAATTGTGTACGAAGTCTGTATAAAAATCGCAGAGGGCCCTAAACGGAATTCGCCCACATGAGCTTACGTTCCCGAACATTAGGTAACATTCCATCCTTAATCTAGCTTCTATCTATTTTACACTAAGAACTCAGAAGAATCGATTAAGGCATTGTGCGTAGGTAAAATGTACATATTCCTCAAAAAACGTCAAGACTCAACTCGAGGGAGAAGCTCGAAATTCTGGCTACAAATTATTAGAAGCTGAAAAATCGTTACCGCCAAATCTGAAAAGAAAAAGAGAAAAGAAAAAGTGTGGGG
>CAYGVV010000004.1:0-20740 GCA_964353395.1 uncultured Candidatus Bathyarchaeia archaeon
CATTGGTTTTGCTCTCTTGCATTTTGCTTGACATGCTACCCTTCTCGCCTATTCGACAATTAATTATTCGTCTAATAAGGATATAAATGTATCTACAAAAGATATATCTTAAATCCGTAAAGATGTAACAAAGCACAGCTCTGTAAACGCTGTTCTTCGCTAAAAATTACCTGAAGGGATTGCAGGACTGCCGCAGACAGCCTCTTTTGGGAGAAAGGGAGAAAAGGCAGGAAAAAACAGATTTCCTCTGCGAACAGTCTTTCTGCCACCTATTCATAGACGCGAAAAGCGCATGTTCTTCTCTGAGTCAGCAGCGAAATCCACCGTCAGTCTTGAACAGCAAGACATTTTTATGTTCCTAGAAAAAACCAGCTTTAAATGTATCCTATAAATATATCTTGATAAGACAGGCTAAATGGTCATGCCAAACCCAGAGATAAACGAAATAGTCTCAGACTTCTCACGCGTCTACATACTCACCATACTCTACGAAAAGCCAGCCCACGGCTACGAAATAATCAGCAAATTCAAAAAAGTAATAGGCAAAGAAGTAAGCCCAAGCCTAGTGTATCCGTTCCTGAAGCAGTTGGAGCAAAAAAAACTTGTCAAATACACGCTGAAGCCAGTGGGTGCCAAGAAAAAGAAAGTGTTCGAACTAACAGCGGAAGGAAAAGAATTCTCCCAGCAACTGTTCAAACGCTTCTCCGAACTGATTTCGGTTGCACTGGAACCGAGCCTTGAAGTTTGCGCTCACTGCGGCTGCAAGGTCTACGAAGGCGGTCATAATGAAGTAATTAAGGGTAAAGAATTGAGTTTTTGCTGTTGCCACTGCGCTGCATCTTACAAGCAAAGCCTAGGCTTACTTTAGCCTTGAGTTAGAGCTTACTCTAGTCTTTTGATTATGTGGTACCCAAACTTCGTCTTCACCACAGCAGAGGTTTCTCCCTTCTGAAGCGCGAAGGCACAGTTCTCAAATTCCTTAACCATCTTGCCTCTCGTGAACGTGCCAAGGTCTCCGCCTTTCTTTCCAGAGGGGCAAAGTGAAACCGACTGTGCGATGCTGGCGAATTTTTCGCCCTTGTCCAACCGCGCTTTGATGGCTTTGGCTTCTGCTTCGGTTTTGACGAGGATGTGGGCACAGTGAACTTTGTCTGGCATAGCCTATGCTAAGTACATCTACGGTTAATAACTCTTACTTGCCAGTTTCGACAAAATCTCGGCTTTTGTCTTTTGCGCTTTTACGGTTCTATTTTTTCTTTGGTTAACGTTAACTCGTTTTCTAGGTATCGCTGGTTGTAAAGTTTTTTTATTTTGAGAACTTGTTCCGTGCCTTTGGCAGTTTCTTTCTCGGTGACTCTTATTTCTCCATCGAATGAGCCCAGAATCGCCTGCACCTCTTCCTGAGAGTGCATCTGAGGATTAACCACCGCTAGAGTTGTGAAGCCTTTAGACTTCAGGTCGGGGAGAAGCGCACTCAACCATTTTCTGGTGGTCACCGCGTGGTGCTGTAGCAAGGCGTCGGATACGATTTCGATGCAGGCTCTTTTTGGACCCGTTGCGGCTGGGTTCAGAGTGCGGAAGGCTTTGGTCAATGCGATGTCGATTTCCGTTAGGCTCTCTATGCCTTTAAGCTTGAAAACGTTCGGCAAGTTTTGAATTATTGCGTCTGCTCGGGAGTTGCAGAGGAAAAGGTAAAAGTTGGATTGGTGTTTCTCAGCTAAAGTCTTCGCGTTTCCAGCTTCAACCGTAATGTAGAAGGTTGTTTCGCCTGCTTCGGCTCCAGCCTTGAGGAAACGTTTTATGAGCAGTGCTCTTTCGTCGCTTGAAGGCGAAGCGAGGACAACAGCACAGTTTTCAGGAATCCCTCCCAAGAGCAAAGCGTCGAGTTCTGCATAGCCCGTGGTGATTCGCCCTGGCAGAACTTCAAACTTTGGCTGCGCTGGCTGAACAGTTATGGTAACTGGTTTGGGCTTGCATGTTTTAGTTTCGCCTAAATCGTCGATGTAGACTACTTGTGGGTTTAGGGTGAAAACGCCCGTTTCCGTAGCCTGCAAACGAAGTTTGACGGTTTCAACTTGGAAAGGGCTAATTCTTCTTTTTTTCATGTCTACAAAGCCGTTTTGCAGGCTACAATAAGCTGGTATGCTGGTGACTTTGAACCCAGGAGGAATTAGGTCTTCAACTTTAACTATTGCGCCGGAAGTTCTTGCCACGTTGACTAGATCAAGTCGTGCATCAAATGTTTGACCGACTCCCAGTTTTATGGGTGCCATCAAGTTTGCCTGCACGTTGACGCGTTCAAACCTTTTTTCTGCCTTTTCAAAAAGTTTCTGGACCTCTTCCAGCTGCATTCTTGCCTCTTCAGCCCGCCCCTGCATGCCAAGCGCCCAAGCATAGTTCACTTTTATCAATGCTTCCTCCCCTGGGATAGGCTGTGTCTTGAGCCACTCGAAGTCTTCTTTGAAGTACTGGGCTGATTCCTCCCACTGATTTTTACCCCCAAAGAAAACAGCCTTAGTTAAGGCATAGCGTGCCACTCGACCTGAAAGAATTTGTGGCGGTAGATTCATGAGTTTCTCGAAGTACTCTTCTGCGTGTTTCAGATCTCCGAGTTTGGTGTACTGCCTTGCAAGGTTCGCATAGACCATGCCTAGGTACCGGTCTGAATCCGTCTTTCTAGAATACTCGAGAGCTTTCAGACTCTTGGACACTGCCCCAGCCAGATCACCCCTACCCTCTGACATCGAAGCCGAGGACGCGTTCATCTGAGCTAACTTGGTATAATCACCCATCTTCATCTTCTCGTCAATTTCGATTGCCTTCGCAAACATTTCCAACGATTCCTCTCTTAGCCCACAAAGCCCGCAGGTTTGGCCTGCTGCATTGTAAGCCTCCATCTGCCAGCTGCAATCTCCCACTTCATCGAATAGGGCGATTGAACGTAACGACGCGGCCAATCCTTCCTTCAGTTTGCCAGTCAAAACGAAGACTATGCCCACTGGTATTAGTACCCAAGCGGCGTCCCAGAGAGAGTACTCTTCCTCGAAAACTCGTAAAGTTTCTTCGAAATCTTCTAGAGCGTGAGCCACCATGTTTTGGTACATAAAGATTCTTGCTTTGTTCATGCGGATTCGTGCGCTTTCCAAACGGTCAAGGGCAGCGTACTCCTCTGCCTTCTTTACTAGTTCCACCAAGTGAGTGCTATCTCCTTGAAAGAAAGCGGCGTCCATCGCTTTTCTGAAGGCTCGCAGCCTCACAACGCCCGTTCCGGTGTTGGCGAGGTGCTCGAACGTTTTTGCCGCTTCTTTGAACATGTTGTTGACGTAGAACGCGTCACCCAGTCCCTCAAGCGCACTCGTTCTTTCATCGGCATGCGCCGGGTCTTCCCCAACATTCTGCACCACGTGAGTGAAGTGTTCGATGGCTTCAGCGTTGCTGAACCTTGCCAGTGCATCTTTGCCTGCAGCCAAAGCGTATTTCACTGCTTTTCCCTTATTTCCTGCCTGAGCATAATGATAAGCTAAGTCATTCACAGGAAGCTCCTTAACATCCTTGCCGCCAGCTTCCAGCCTCTCCGCAATTCTACCGTGATACCCCTTTCTTAACGGCGGAGAAATCTCTTCGTAAAGCGCTTCCCGAGACTTCGCATGGTCAAACCTGTAAAAGTCGCCTTCGCATACAACCAACGACGAGGACTGCGCCACCGAATTCAACGTTTCAAGCACTTCCAAGCTGTCCTGACCCAGCACGGCGCCGAGAAGTTCAACATTAAACTTTTCCCCAATCACAGAAGCCAAATCCAGAACCCTTCTCTGGTTAAGCTTCAACGCGCCCACCCTTCGCAGGATAATGTCTTTAATCTTGGTGGGCATGCCCAATTCATCGACTGAAAGGCGCCATTGACCATGCTCTTGCACGAGGCTGCCGTGTTCAGACAGCATCCTCAAAGACTCAACAATGAAAAGCGGGTTGCCTCTGCTTTCTTCTGCAAGTTTCTCAGCAAACTTTGGACTAAGACTTTCCCCTATCATGTTTTCCGCTAGTGCAGAGACGCTGTTTTGGTTGAGGTTTGGCAGTTTAATCTCTTTGAAGAGGTCTTCTCTTCTCATTAGGCGCAGGGCTTCCACTAGCGGGTGCGGGTGGCCTTCAGCGTCAGGACTAAGCTCTTCGCTTCTAAAAGTTGCTAGCACCAGAACTCGCTCGGAGGCAACGGCGCGTGAAATGTAATGCAGCAGCGCCAGAGAGGCTGAATCTGCCCAGTGTATGTCCTCTATGAACAAAACCGTAGGCTTCTCAGCTGATAATCCTAGCAGCGTCTTAGCAACGGCTGCGAAGGTCAAGTCTTTCCAAGCTTGCGGAGAAAGATTCTCAAGTCTTCCAGTTTTCTCAGCTTGCCTTGAACCCATCAACCATGCTTTTACCTCTAACTCCTCATTCCTAAACTGCTCTGTATCCTCCAGCTTAGATTGAGCCTCGCGGTGCTGGGAGCCAGCGGATTTGTTTTCTTGGCTGCGGTTGGCTGAAAAATAGGCGTTGAAGGCTTCTATAAAAGGGAAATACGGGACGGCGGCGTTGCTGAGGCACCACCCAGCCAACGCTGCAATTTCTCTTTTCTGCTTTGCAGAGTTTAGAAATTCATTTACGAATCTTGTTTTTCCCGCTCCAGCTTCGCCTGACACAAAAACGGTCGTTCCTTCTCCTTCAGCCGCCGAATCGAGGCATCGCTGCAGCTCTTCAAGTTCACGTTCTCTGCCCACGAGAACGGGCTCAGCAAGAACTCCAGCTTTCAACCTCAACACCAACGGCAACCGTTTCCATGCAGAAACGCCCTGATTCCCATCGTATTTCATATACAGTCTTAGGCGCTGAAAAGGTTTTTGATTGATTATCCAAGCCTAAGCAAAACAAAGAAACCAAAGAAACAAACACCTTCCAGCACAGATTCAAAACAGACTAATCCGCCTTTATATAAGGGGGCTATAGTCTCTTCCGAGCACTAGAGCTGGCTTCAGTGAAACGCTAGTTGAATCTACTTATAGAGGGGTATAAGTCTCCGTGAGCATGACAGTGTGGTCGAGGATAAACGGTTTTTTCTTTCCGGAGCCTTGCTATTTTGCGATTAGTTTTTCTTCGGTTAGTTCTGCCGTTAATCCGGTTTCTAGGTCATGCTCTTTCTTGGTTGCTTTTATGTTTCTGTAGGGAACTTTTTTGGTGCTTGTTTGCGGTTCTCCGAGTATGTACAGAATCCATCCCATCATGAAGACAAGAGCGAGAACTGGGAGCAGCAAGAAAGTCATGGCTCGTCTTCTCGGCAAGCACGTTCACCCAAAAAATACTGCAGCATCTATCTATTTAAGGAATATGAATTCACAATACACTACACACTAACAAGTCACAATTTTGGAGAAGTTCCTGTAAAGCTCCTTCAAATCCGCAACGATGCAGTTTGGTTTCTGCCCACTCGCGTGAAGGTCAACTATATTGTTAAACTGTGAAGGAACAAAAACCGTTCTGATACCTACCGCTTCAGCGCCTTTGATGTCTTCTAATGGGCTGTCGCCAACGTAAACCGCTTCCCCAGCCTCAACCTGCAACCGCTCTAAAGCATCCTCGAATATTCGCTTATGGGGCTTTCGCCACCCGGCATCACCAGAAACCACAACCGCATTGAAGAACTGGCTCAAACCTAACTTTCTCAGGCTAAAGTGCACCACAGGCGCATAAGTGAAGTTAGAGACCAAACCCAGCTTGCATTTCTCCGCTGTTTTCTTCACCAGTTTCTCAGCGTACTCTCTGAGTTCAAGAGAATCAATGAAATCCTGGAAAAACACGTTAAGCGCAGCCTTCATGCGTGGATCATCCGCGCTCACTTCATACCCAAGACTGCACAGCGTCTCCGACACCCAAACAGCGTTCGTCACTTCACGCAGCTCCCCGTAACGCACAACACGGTATTTCTCATGTGCTCTGGCATAAGCTTCCAAGAACTCCTTCATGCCTGTTTCAAAACCTGCTTCCGCCAACGCACCGTGAAGTTTCAGCATTGAAGCGTCTAAACTGTAGGTCCGAACGTTCACAAGCGTGCCAAGGTAATCGGCTATTACTGCTTTAACCTGCGTCAATTCCTGCTCTCTCTTCTTGCAGCATTCTGGTTTAATATGAAAAACTGCCTGTCATATTGATTGCGCTATCTTTTTGATTTTCTGTGCAAGCACCGTGTCAAGAAGCCTCTCAACGTCACCTATGGCACCTTCAATTCGCGTGTCATAAGGGATTTCAGCCAGAAACTTTAACCCAAGCGCCTCAGTTTGCCGTTGCACATTCTTCGCCTTGGTCATCTTCATGTTCTCCACCACACCACCAATCGGAACTTTCAAGTCCTGCAATAGGGCTACCAGTTTCTTCACCGTTTCAAACGCCAACCGCGAAGACGTAGTCACAATCAAAAACTCAATACGCGGCACAAGCCTAACCAGGTCAAGCAACGCATCGCCAATTCCAGGCGGCATGTCCAAAACGAGATAATCCAAGTCACTCCACAGCGTAACCGCAAGCAACTCGATCAGCGCGTTCGACGCTTCTGCACCCCGCAAAGGCGCAGCTTGATCGCCTGAATAGTAAACTAGCGACATGTACTCTAAGCCGTTAACAACTGGCGGAATTAGCCCCTTGTCTTCTCTCGGCTGCGCATCTTTAACGCCGAGAATAATATGCGTAGAAGGACTTGTGAAATCCAAATCGAAAAGACCCACTTTGCAACCTTTCTTGGCAAGCGCCAACGCCAACGTGGTTGCCACCATGCTCTTGCCAACTCCGCCTTTCCCGCTTGAAACAGCCACAATTCTGCCAATCCGCTTCAGTCTTTCGCTTATGATGCTTATTCTTGGGTCAGCCACGCTTTACTTTGCTCCTTTGATGCTTTCAAGCCAAACACCTCGACCTTCCGCAATTTCGAAGTCAGGGCTTCCACACTTGGGACATTTGATGTACGTGTGTGCCACTTCGGGGATGAAGTGTATGGCTTCCACTGTTTCTTTGTCCAGTTTCTGTTTTCGAAAAAACCACTTGTTGCCGCAGACTCGGCATTTGAACGTGGTTTTGGCTGTGGTTGTGTGGAACTTCGCGTTCTTGAAATGCGCAGTTGCAAGCTGTTTGAGGGCGAAGCGGAAAATTTCTTTCTCCACTTGCTGCAGTTCACCAATTTTAACAGAGACTTCCGTGACTTCTTTAAGCTGTTCTTTCTCGGCGATTTGTAACGCCGTGGTGATTACGGCTTCAGCTAATGCCCATTCATGCATGAAAAAGCCATAATGCGCAGCGCAAATTAAACATATTGCAAACGCTTGTGCTGATGGAAGTTTTGGTGCGTGTTTCTGGCGACATGCAGAAGAACTATGCTTTTGCAATTTGGTTGCTAACAGTTGCGTCTGGTTGTTGGTTGTGTTCTCTGTTGCTCGGAAAAGACTATACCCCCTTAAATAAAGAAACTATAAATAGTCTAAAGTACCATCTTTGACTACTGCCTTTTTCTGAGGAAGACCACAACCGCAACAACTATCACGACTGTTGCTGCTCCTGCAGCGGCATAAACGAGTTCTGCGGGGAAATCTGTTGACTGAGGCTGTGGCGACGGTGTTGGTTGCTGCGAGTCCGTAGGCGATGGCCTGGGTGAAGGCGATGGAGAAGGACTTGGAGAAGGCGAGTTTGATGGAGACGGCACTGGTGTTGGTAGAGGAAACATTAGCTCAGGAAGTATGCTTGAAGTGGCAATTACAGTCATGAGAGGACGATTATCTGCGTTTTTCTCGTTAATGACATGTGGCGTATCGCCTATGCCATCGCCATTAGCATCAGTACCAGTATAGTCGCTCCAGTAGTTTTCGTTCCAGTCGCCCACTGAAGCTCGGGTTCCGCTGCTTGACATATTATAAAACGGTTCTTTGAGACCAGCTGAGGCTTGCACGCTGTTGTTGAAGAAGCTGTTGTGGTAGAAAACGTTGTTGTCGGACTCGAAGAGGCTCACGCCCGTCCCCGAGTTTGTCATGTTGTTCCAGACTATAGTGTTGCTGTTAGCGAAGGAGATCATGATGGCATATTCTTTGCTGTCTGCTATGTCGTTTTCTGAGACGTTGTTGCCAACGGTGGAAGTGACCGATGTCTGTGTGAGAAGTTGGTCTCTGATCGCGATGCCTATGGAAGCTGAGATTATTCGGTTTCGCTGAATGCTGTTATACGATGAATAACTTAACTCGATGCCGTAGCCGTTGGTCTTGATTGAATCAATCACGTTTCCAGTGATATCGTTGTTCGAACCGCTGCCTACTTTGATGCCGTAGTTGGTGTTTGTTATCCTGTTTCCTGAAATGCTACAATAATTTGCCTGACCTGTTTGGATTCCAGCCCAACCATCACGCAGTGTAAAGCCAGTTACGGTGACGTTGTTGTGTTTTATAGTCACAGGCACTCTGTAACCTTCTGGTGGGTTCCCATCAATTATGGTTGCATCCATGTCTTCCCCAACTAAGGACACTGACTCCCCGATCTGCAAGTTCTCATGATAAACGCCTTTCTTGACAAACACGGTGTCACCTTCGGTGGCGTTGCCGACAGCAGCCATTATCGTTGGGAAATCGTCTGGAACAACAAGAGTCCTAGAACCAGCTTTGACAGATTGAAAGTTGACAACACATAAAGAGAATAAGCTGACGAGAACTAAGGAGAATACTGCAGCTTTATGCATATTCAAACTCCGAAAATACATGTATTGGCAAGTGCCTTTTAGCTCTCACTGCAGAACAAACTGTTCTCCCAAAAGAACAGATACTGCTACTCAAAGAGGACCAGCTTCGCGGTCGAAACTAATATTAACTCGTCGAGACAAAGTTTTTTCTGGTCTTTTAGGAAGTGAAAATTTGGGAAAACTTCATGCAAGAGCAAGAATAATTCAAGGCTTCGAAATCGCCCTCGACAACGGCAGGTCACATTGCTCCGTTGCAGACCAGCCTACTGCGACGTTTCCAGGGTTAGGACCGACGCCTCTTGAGCTTTGTGTAATGAGCCACGCAGGCTGCTACGCAACAATTGCTGTACTAACAGCCCAAAAGATGCGATTGCCCTTGAAGGGCTGCGACGTAAAAGTGGAAGCCGTAAAATCTGAGGAAACAGGCACCATAGCGGAGGAAACCTTCGACATCTTGTTCAAGCTGGACGCACCAGAGGACAAAGTGCAGCGGCTACACGAGTTGACGCTGAAGAACTGCCCCGTTGGAAAACTCTTCGAGAAGGCAGGCGTCAAAATAACTTATAACCTGAAAACATTAAAGGAATAATGAGGAAGTGACAGAAAAGATGGCAAAAGTTACTTTGGCAGAAGGCATCTACTGGGTTGGAGTTGTCGACTGGAACCTCCGCGACTTCCACGGCTACATCACGAGGAGAGGAACCACGTACAACGCATACCTAATCCAAGACGAGAAAACAGCACTCGTTGACACAGTGAAATACATGTTCTCTGATGTGCTGCTCCAGAACATACGCGACATCACAGACCCCGAAAAGATTGATTACATCATTGTCAATCACGTGGAGATGGACCATTCAAGCAGCCTGCCCATTATTGCGAAGCACGCGAAAAACGCCGTCATAATCGCGTCTGAAAGAGGAAAAGACGCCATAATCGAGCACTACGGTTCGGACTTCAACATCAAAACCGTCAAGACAGGCGACGAACTGAAACTTGGAGCGCGAACGCTGAAATTCGTTGAAGCACCTATGCTCCATTGGCCTGACAGCATGTTCACCTACGTGGTGGAAGACAAAATCCTCATGCCCAACGACGCTTTCGGTCAGCATCTTGCTTCGTCTCAGCGTTTCGACGACGAAGTTGACGAGCACGTCCTGATGGAGGAAGCCACAATATACTATGCCAACATACTGATGGCCCTCGGACCGCTGATAGCACGCAAGATTCAGGAAGTGGTTCAAATGGGCATCGCGCCCGCGATAATCGCGCCCAGCCACGGCATTATCTGGCGCAAGGACCCATCCAAAATAATCAAGGCTTACTTGGACTGGAGCGCAGGCATAAGCAAAAAGAAGATAGTCATAGTTTACGACACGATGTGGGGCAGCACCGACAAGATGGCGCGTGCCATAGCGGAAGGCGCCATCAGCGAAGGCGTCGAAGTCAAGGTCCTAAAACTGCGAGCTTCAGACACCACCGAAGCCCTAACAGAAATACTAGACGCTAAAGCCGTGTTAGTGGGCTCGCCGACAATTAACAACGGAATATTCCCCACGCTCGCGTCCTTCATGACCTACGTTACAGGCTTAAAGCCCAAAGACAAGCTGTGGAGCTTCTTCGGCTCCTATGGGTGGGGCGGCGGCGCAGTTCGAGGCTTGATTGAAACTGCACGGAAAGCAGGCTTCAAAGTTCACGAGCCTGCTCTCGAAGTAAAGTATGTTCCTGACCAAGAGGACCTGAAGAAATGCTTTGAACTGGGCAAACAGATAGCGACTGAAGTTAAAGCCTAACATCTTTCTCTTTTTTCGCGCGACCACACTTTGAGAGTGAGTATGAAGCTCTTCGGGCTGCGAGTTTTATCGCATTTTCACTTTTCTTGAAGTTAAGGCGACAATCAGGGATGCGCCTATTAATCCGCCTATGACCCCGCCAATTGCATGTAGTCCTGCCCAGCCTGAGACTCCGCCCCACTTTGCCAACGCTGTACCCGCCATGAAGAACGTCCCTATGATGCAACCCGCGACAGCCGCGGAAGCAATTGAGATGTACACCATGCTGATGAACGAGTTGGCACGTTTTCTGAAGGAGTTGTCGTAGCCTATGGCTCTTGCTAAAAGGTCAAAGACGACGCTTGCCGCTGTGAATCCCAAAAAGAGCAGTTGGGTTGGGTTAATTATGAAAGTGATCAGTGTGGCTATTAGACCTATTATGGTTAGTGTTCCCAGTTTTCTTATCCACCAAGCAGCCACGGCAAGCACCGAGAAACCTATTATGTCGCATAAGAACGGGAGACCGAACATGTGAAAGAACACAGGTGATAAAACGGCGTTTAAAACGCCCCACAGGGCTGAGCAAATCGCTATTGCCGCCACATCATAGCTGGTGAAATGTGCCATTTTCAACCCTCCGCTGAATGTGCAGGGGTTTCATCTGAGTTTGCATGAGGTTTCTTTGAGGCAATCGCTTTTCCGAAGATGAATGTTGACATCAGAACCATAAGTATCCCGAAAACGCCTGCGAGTAACGTTGATACATAAGGAGTCCCAGCAATCTCTACGGAGTAATCGGACATTAAGCCCTTCCAAACGGGTTCATGCTCTTCTACGCCCATTGTTTCAGCCACTTTTTCTAGTCCGTCAGGGTTACTTGAGGCGAAAGGTATGAGAATTGCAAGGAAAACGATGATTGAGACGACTGCAGCTATATACTTTTTCACTGTTTCACCTTTCCTCTCAAAAATGTCAAGCTACCTAGCACTGTTGGCTGTAAGCGTTGAAGTGAAGTTAATAGGGTAGTTGTTATCGCGCCTTCCCCCACACCGATGATGACATGGTAAAGCAACATGGATGGAACGGTCACCGCGATTCCGCCTGCATTAGCGAAAACTTGGGAAAAACCTATTTCCAAAGCACATGCCAGAGCGCCAAGTACAACTGAAAGCCAAGATGCAAGAAAAACGCTGGAAGCGAATCTGCGGGGGCTATTGGAGTTGCGGTTCGCCAGCTTCACTATGAAGAAGCTTAGGCTGCCGATTATCGCCATGTTAAAGACGTTGGCGCCAAAGGCAAGTAGGCCGCCGTCGGCGAAGAAAAACGCCTGCATCATCAGCACAATTGTCATGCTCATCATCGCCGCGTATGGTCCCAACAACATGGCGAGGAAAGTGCCTCCTACTAGGTGCCCGCTTGTGCCGAAGGCTATTGGGAAGTTTATCATTTGAGCTGCGAATACGAAGGCACTTGAAATTGCGAGCACGGCGGTAAATGAGCGGGAGTAGGTGGCTTGAACTTTTTTCCAAGACCATGCTAGGATAACTATCGATACTGCGAACATTAAGACCGCAGTCGGAGCGTTTAGGAAGCCATCAGGTATGTGAATATCCCATCACCAGTAACACGTTTTTTAATTTTAGTGTTACGAACACGCATTCACACATAAAAACATTTAGGTCTAACGTCCAGCATCCTCAAGTACGTTCAATAAAAAACCAAAGCCCAACAAACCTAACACCGCTGTTCACCAAAAGGCGTTGGACTATGCGCACAAAAGTTATTAGTTCGCGTAGGGTCATTTTGACCTAGTGCAATGGTGACTTGCTGAGTGGCCTTTGAAATTCAAGAGCTACGTGACGTTATCAGAGTAATTGTCTTGTTAAACCTGAGTAAAGGCAACCTCATGCCCAAAACCGCTCTCAAACACAGAATAGACAAAGTCTGCACCAGCCTCGCATGCGTCGACATGAATGAACTGGAAAAAGCCTTGAAAGAAATGACTGCCGAAGGCCTCATAATCGACAACGGCGACACCGTCCAGCTAACGGAGCAGGGCCTCAAACTGGGCAAGGAATGGCAAAGCCTCCTCCTGAAGAAAGAACCCATCCTAGAAGTTGTCGCTGGGCTGGTTGACGGCTCAATAACGGGGTTAGTTGTAATTCTCTCAGCTTTCATATCCACGTTTACGCAGAGCGGTCTGTTTCTTACAGCGAAAGGGGTTATTTTCACGGCGTTCTTAACTTTGACGGCGGTGGCTATAACCAACTTTTCCAGTTTCTTCTTGGGCGGAATCACGGAAGACTTGGCGGACATCATGACTCTGCGGACTCTCATGAACTACAGTTTAAGCGACATTCCAGACAAGAAGGAACGAGACAAATCCCTGCTGCTGGTTGAGAAACTGTTTCTGGTTTTAGGCAAGGAAATTCACAGGTCAAACCTTTTCGCGGCGGTTATCTGTGGAACCACCACTTTCTTTGCTGGAAGCATACCTATAATCACCTACGTCGTCCTGCCTACTCCCTACAATATAGTCTTGTCTTTAGCCGTCGTGGCCGCAATCGCAGGTATCTTTCTGGTGCGTTACCGCTCAAGGAAAACTCGTGTACACTGGAAAGTGACGTTGTACGAGACTCTGGCAATAGTTGCCATAGCCACAGTCGCTTCATTAGTGATAGGTTTTGCATGAGCGGAAAAACGTGTTTTAGTCTGCGATTTTAATAAATCTTCGAGTCATCTGAGCGGCAGAAGTCACAGTTGTCTATTTTGGGTTTTTGGTTTTGCTGGCAGAGGGGGCACATTAGTCTGTTGCTTCTTATGATTTTGCAGGCTTGGCAGAAGAGTCTCATGACTACTGTCTGTTCGGTTGGCTTGGTTAGTAGATGCGTTGCCATTTGGTTTATGATGGTTTGTATTTCTGGCGCCTTTTCTATTGGTATGGTTGTGCCTCTGACGTTTTTAGAGTATTTGCTGACGGCGGATTGGGTTATTCCGAGGACTTCTGCGACTTGGGTTTCTTTCATTTCGTGTTTTTCTAGAAGGTTTTTCGCCAGAAGAGCCCTTATTGCTGGCGCAACTGTTTTAACCGCGACTTCGCATGGAGTGAGCAATCTTTCACCAGTTATGCTATTTTGTGGGGAAAATCTATATAAAGATGTCGTATGTCATGTTTTATATGACGCATGTCCTGACGGGTCCCCTCTAAAACCCGATTCTACACAAATCTCTCATCTCCTTTCCCGTCAGGCACACGTTCCCCCAAGGGGAGAGCAACCCCGTATGAAAACAGCAGACACCGTCGAAGCGCTCAAAAACGCAGGCAAAAGCCAAGGCATCTCAGACATACTTAGAACTCTGGACCAGGAATGCAAAAACTGCAAACCCGTAACTCCACTTGAATGCATAACCAGCTGCAACGTCTGGAAACTCAGAAACGAACTCAGACGACTATGCGAAACCATGGAAAACCCAAACTTCATGAAAGACCTCCTCAACGTCCTCAAAAACGACACGCGACTACACATTCTACAGACAATCGTGAAAAGCCGCCACTCCGTAAGCAAACTTCAACAAGAGCTCAAAAAAGCAGGCTACCTACACAGCCAAGACACCATAGCGGAAGAATACCTGCAACCATTGCTGGAAGTTGGACTCGCCGCGGAATCACAGGATCAGTTCTACGCCACCACCTTCGGAGGAAGACTCACCGAATTAATCGCAAACATTCCCGAATTCGTGGACTTCTTGCCCGCGCACTCCGAGTGCTACGAAGAAAACATCCTCAAAGCTTTACTCAGCGGACCCAAAACCGTCGAGGAAATAACCAACTTGGTTCCATCCAAAATTGTCTCGCGAATCCTGAAACGGCTGAAAACAGTGGGCTTAATAGAAACGCCTGAGGAACGCGATTACATATTCTTCTTCAAATCAAAACGTGACCCAAGCAAGGAAACCTTAAGCGCAACAGAAAGCAAAGTGTACAGTAACATTCTGGACGAAGGAATCGCAACCAAGAAACTCTCTCAGAAAACGGAACTTTCCCTGCGAAGAACCTACAAATACCTGAGAGGCTTAAAGGGCAAGAAACTGGTGTTTGCGAGAAAAACTCCCAAAACTTACTGTTTAACCGATAAAGGCGAACGATTAGCTTGGCTATTGAACGAACTGCACAAATTAGTCGAGGAAACGCTGCGCTTCTCTGAACAGTTCATCAAACACAAAGAAAATTCGTAGACTGGCTATATTGTTTCATTCTTTTTTTAAAAAGTGAAAATTAGAAAAATGCGCTATTGGCTATCCGCCTGGTGCGCCGTGGAACGGCGAGCCTTCCCACAGCATCTTCCACCATTCGTCCTCGGTTATGGTTTCGCCGCGCACGATTATCTCCAGAACCGTCTTGAGCATCGCATGGTGCCTTCGCTCATCCATCAATATCGAGTTCAAGAGAAACGCGACCTTCTTGTTCTCGATTGTGGGCAATTCTTTTTCCAGTTTCTTGATAAGTTCAGCTTCTATCTGGATGTGCTTCTCCACCAGCGCGCGTTGCTCATCCAAGTTTTCCTGAGTCAAAGCTTGGGAAACGTCCGTTAAAAGCGTGACCGCGGAAGCGTAAAGTTCCGCGTGCTTCATGGAGTCTAATGATATTCCTTTCAGAACGCCTTTGACGGGCGGGTTGTTTATGTTCTTTATGCCCTTGTTTACGGAATCCACGATTTCGTTTTCAACCACTATTTGGCGTTTCATAAACTCTATTAGCTTGTTGTCTGGTTTGCTCACGCTTGTTGCCTCCTTCTAGGAACGCTCAGGCTGGACGAATAAGGCTTTCGGAGACCCGTTTTCCAAGATTCCTGCACAAGTCAAGCCCTTTATCATCTGGAGTGTACTTCAAAAGCAGCGGCGGCTCAGCCACTTGCATTTCAAACTTGTTCTTCATGATTTCGACGACGAATTTCGGTGCTTCGCCGCTCCACCCGAAAGAGCCGAAAGTTGCGCCCGTCTTGCCTTTCAGGTTTACACCTCTTGCGGCTGCTTCCTCGAAGAGTCTCTTCATGTCAAGGGGCATGTCATGGTGATAGGTTGGCACGCCCACGAGAATAGCGTCGAACCTGCCTAGTTCTTCAGCTTCAACGTAATAGCTCAGTTCCACTTCCACTTTGCCGTTCTTGGCGCCTTCAGCCACGGCTTCCGCCATCTTCTCTGTGTTTCTAGTCTGAGTGTAATAGAGTACGAGAATTCTTGGCATAACAATCATCTCAAGGTACAGCTGTAACTATAGGGAACAAAAAATAAGAACCTTACTCTGCGGGAACAAGTTTCAAATTATCAAAATCAAAGAATTTGCCCTTCAAAGCCTGTTCTACTCTGAAGTTCAATCTATTTAAAAGGGAGGGGGTAGTCTGCAGAGAGCACATCAGTTAACCCAAACTCAACGAAGACAATTTATAATTGTGCATTAACTATCCATGTTTATGGACGTTTTGCCCGTAGTCTCAACGTTCCTCCTCATACTAGTCGCAGAGTTCGGCGATAAGACACAACTAGCCATAATTTCATTATCCTGCAAATACAAGGCTAAACCCGTTTTCGTCGGAGCAATGTTAGCTTTCCTCACGGTTGACGGCGTCAGCTTGGTCATAGGCGGAACACTGCTGGCACTTCTCCCTTTAAACCTTGTCCAAACAGTTTCTGGCGTAGTCTTCATCCTTTTCGGAATATTGCCCTTGCTGCCCCGGAAAGAGAAGGAAGTCACACAGAAGAAAACTAGTAGTCTGCCGCTGTTTGCTGTTTTTTCGTTGGTTTCTCTAATGGAACTCGGCGACAAAACACAGCTTATAACGATTACTTTGGCCGCTGAAAATCCGCCTGTTCAGGTGCTTGTTGGGATGGCATTGGCTTTCGCTTTGCTAACAGGCTTTGCCGTTTTCATGGGTGCAAAACTCTTGTCGAAGATTCCGACGAAATGGTTGAAAATAGGCACTTCAGCACTGTTCATCATCTTGGGTTCCTTATCGATAATCAGCGCTGTCCTTGGAATCAGCATACTATGACCACTAGAAAAATTCGTTTTACCTGCGGAGCACTCCGAATAATTCATAAAGCACACGAGTCAAATTAGATTCGTCCGAGAGTGCACTCACATGGAAAACTGGGACCTAATAATCATAGGCGCAGGCGCTGCTGGTTTAGCCGCTGGAATCTACGGCGCCAGAAGCGGCCTGAAAACTCTAATTATTGATGAAAAAATGGCTGGAGGAACAACCGCGGACGCTCCAATTGTGGAGAATTACCCCGGCTTCCCCCAGGTTAGCGGTGCTGAACTGGCAGACAAAAAGGTGTTGCACGCCAAAAAAGCGGGTGCAACTATTCACGAGTTAGAGACAGTAACAGTTCTAGACCTTAAAGGCGAAAAGAAAGTGGTGAAAACCTCCCGTTCAGAGTATGAAGCCGTAGCGGTCATAATTGCGTCTGGTGCGCATTACCGTGAAATGGGCGTGAAAGGTGAAAAAGAATTTCGCGGGAGAGGTGTAAGCTACTGCGGCGTTTGCGACGGACCATTTTTCAAGGGCAAACGCGTGCTCGTGGTCGGTGGCGGAAACTCCGCGTGCATAACGACTTTGTACCTTTCAGGTTTAGCCGCTGAAGTGGTGGTTGTCCACCGGAAAGAGGCATTTCGGGCTGAGAACGCCCTTGTGAAAGACTTGGAGTCCAAAGGGAACGTGAAGGTTTTTTGGAACACTGAGGTTAAAGAAATCAAAGGCGAAAAAACAGTTAAGACAGCAGTACTGTATGACACAAAAACGGGAGAAACCCAAGAGTTACCCGTTGACGGAGTCTTCGTTCAGATAGGCGAATCACCCAACAGTCAACTCGCCCAGAAGTCAGGAGTGGAAGTTGAGGACGAAGGAAGCATAAAAATTGACATTCATCAACGTACAAACATTCCCGGAGTGTATGCAGCAGGCGACGTGACAAACCATCCCGTAAGGCAGATTGGAACAGCCGTAGGTCAAGGCATCACCGCAGCGCTTGAAGCGTACGGTTACATTAGACGACCGTACTACCGGAAATAGAGAGAAAACGTTATATCATCCAAAAGCTCTCATCATGCCTTCATAAGCATCAGCTTGACATGCTTACGGTGTTGAAAAACACTGGAAACAAAAATAGAGGTCACTTAACATGAGTGAAAAGTGTCTCGCTGCAGTAAAAATCAATCAAGACCTGTGTAGTCGATGTTCAGTATGCTATTCTATATGCCCTTTTGAAGCCATTAACCGCGACGCTGAATCCAGCAAAGTAGAGATTGACATTCAGAAATGCCAAGTTTGCGGAATATGCTCCAGCGCCTGCCCCGTTACGGCGATAGAAATGAGCTACTACGACTACGATCACCTATTGGACTACGTTAACTGCGTAAAGAAAAGCGTTAAGGGCGACACGCTTGTTTTGATGTGCCGAGGAAACTCGCCTTCTAACTGCGAAGTTGAAGATATCCTTGCAGATCAAGGGTTAAGCATAGAGGATTACATTCCGATGCGTGTGCCTTGCGCGGGCAGAATCCCCACAGACTTCGTTTTTAACGTTCTCAATTCTGGCGTCAAAAGCATTGTTTCAGTTCAGTGCGAAGACGCTTTCTGCCGAATGAAGGAAGGCACCAAGATTAACACGCGACGTTTGCTTTTGAGCAAGGCGGTCTTGCAGCAGTTGGGTTTTGACGAGAACGCCTTGAAAATAATAAAGTACTCCAGAAAAGCTGTGTGGGACAATGAAAAATGTGTGGGCTGCGACAAATGCGTATTCATCTGCCCATACAAGGCGATTAAGGCTGAGCCTTTCTCCTCGCCAACGGTAGTCATGGAAGACTGTGTAGGCTGCGGCGCATGCCAACTGGTTTGCCCACACCACGCGATCCAAGTGAAGGGCTTCGAGTTTGAAAACGTCCTGAACCGTTATGGCGAAGCTGCGGCAGCGCTCAAAGCACGAAGTAACAATCCAGCTGTGTTGGTGTTCAGTTGCCAATGGTCCGAATACTCAGGGTTAGACAACCCCGAAAGCGTGTTCAAGGGCAAGAACGCCATGGTCTTGGAGGTTCCCTGCTTCAAAGCGATGGATCCCGTTCACGTCATAAACGCCTTGAAGTGCGGTTTCGACGGAGTCATGGGTGTCGTGTGTTCCGCTCAAGACTGTAAGCTTGAGGAAGGCAGAGACACTGCTGAACGAAACCTTGGCGTGCTAACTGATGTGTTGAAGAAGATGAACTTGCTTGACCGTTTCGAAATGTTTGAGTTGTCACCGAGATGTGAGGGTGAATTCAAACCGAAGTTTGAGGCTTTCTACAGTAAGATTGCGGCTATGCCACAATGTACAGTTGTAAAAGCGGAGGCGAAAGTAAAACGTACAAAATAGTCAGCAAGAAGCAGCTTGCGCACAAAGAAACCCTGTTTGAAGTCTACGCTCCAGACATTGCCGCCAAAGCTCAGCCTGGCCAATTCGTAATAGTGATTTCTGGCGAGAAGGGCGAGCGCGTACCGTTGACCATTTGCGGTTACGACGCGAAGAAGGGCACGGTTTCGGTTGCTTTCCACGAGGTGGGCAAAACCACTAAGGAACTGGGCTTGCTAAACGAAGGCGATTGCCTGCTGAACGTTACGGGTCCGTTGGGCAATCCTTCAGAGATTAAGAAGTTCGGCAAAGTTCTCTGTGTCGGCGGAAGCATCATGATTGCGCCGTTGCTGCTGCAGGCTAAAGCTATGAAAGAAGCTGGAAACCAAGTAACGACAGTGCTGGGCTGCAGGTCAAAAGAGTTCATGTTCATGGAGAAGGAAGCCAAAGCCATGAGTGACAAAGTCTACGTGGCTTCTGACGATGGCACCTTGGGCTACAAGGGATTAGATTTCCTTGCAGACATACTGAAGAAGGAAAAGTTTGACCGCTGCATCGTCATGGGTCCTGTGGTCATGATGAAGAGCGTCTGCGAAATCACCAAGCCCTTCGGCATTCCAACAGTTGTGACTTTGACGCCTATAATGATCGACGGCATGGGCATGTGCGGTGTCTGCCGAGTCACAGTTGGCGGCAAAATGCTGTTCAGCTGCGTTGATGGACCAGAATTTGATGGGCACCAGACTGATTTCGATGGGCTGATTAGACGTCAGCGCCTGATGCTTCCTGAAGAACGATTAAGTTCTTTATTGTGGGAAACGAGCGGAGGTTGCCAGTGTGGCGGAAACAAAGCCTAAACCGAAGTTAAACAAAAAAGCCGTAGAGATGCGTAAGCAAGAGCCTAAAGTGCGCGCCAAGAACTTTAATGAAGTCGCCTTAGGCTACAACGAAGAAGAAGCATTGGAAGAAGCCAGTCGATGCCTGCAGTGTCCAAAGCCACAGTGCACGCCTGGTTGTCCAGTGGAAATTCCCATTCCAGCATTCATCAAATGCATCCGCGAGAAGAAGTACGCTGAAGGCATAGCCACCATAAAAGCGAAGAACGCTTTGCCAGCCGTTTGCGGACGTGTATGTCCTCAAGAAGTGCAGTGCCAGAGCAAATGTGTTGTCGGAAAGATTGGTGAGCCAGTCAGCGTCGGACGTTTAGAGCGTTTTCTTGCAGATTGGGAGCGTGATCATGGTTATCAACTTCCGCCGAAAGCTCAACCTACAGGCAAGAAAGTAGCCGTTATCGGAGCTGGTCCAGCAGGACTCACTGTTGCAGCTGACTTGATTAAGCTTGGTCACGAAGTGACCATGTTTGAGGCGCTTCACGTTGGAGGCGGAGTGCTAAGTTACGGTATTCCCGAGTTCCGTTTGCCCAAGAGAATTGTCCAAAATGAGGTTAACTACGTCCAGAACTTGGGTGTTGAGTTGCGTTTGGGCAACTTGGTCGGCAGGACACACACCATTCCTGAGTTGATGAAAGACGGTTACAAAGCGGTGTTCATAGGTAGCGGTGCTGGTTTGCCTCAGTTCACTGGTTGCCCCGGGGAAAACCTAGGCGGCATCTACTCCGCCAACGAGTTCCTGATACGGGTCAACTTGATGAAAGCCTTCGCATTCCCAGAATATGACACACCCATACGCCTTGGCAAACACGTTGTCGTCATCGGCGGCGGAAACGTAGCCATGGACTGTGCTCGTTGCTCGATGCGGTTGGGCGCTGATGTGTGCTTGGTTTACAGACGTTCACGCGACGAGTTGCCCGCTCGAAAAGAGGAGATTGAGAACGCTGAGGAAG
>CAYGVV010000005.1:0-19584 GCA_964353395.1 uncultured Candidatus Bathyarchaeia archaeon
CCTTAATCATCGGATTCAAAGAAGGCCCTGCCGTATCCTTCAATGGGTCACCAACTGTGTCGCTTTGGACGCATGCCTTATGCTCTTCCGAGCCTTTGCCGCCGAAGAAGCCGTCTTCCACTTTCTTCTTCGCGTTGTCCCATGCACCGCCTGAGTTTGCCATGAAAACTGCCAGCAGCTGACCCGTCAGAATAACTCCTGCTAGGAAGCCTCCCCAAGCTGGGAAGTCTAACAGTGTTCCCACCAACAGCGGAGTCAGAATTGCAATGATAGCCAAACTTGCAAGTTCACGTTGCGCCGCGTTAGTGCATATTTTGACGACTTTTGCGTAGTCAGGGAGTCGTTTTCCTTCCATTATTCCTGGAAGCCTAAACTGTTCTCTAACCTCTTCAATAATCTTTTCAGCTGCCCTGCTTACGGCTCTTAAGGATATGAAGCTGAACAGGAACGGAAGCGCAGCGCCGATGAGAAGACCCACGAACACCATTGGGTTGGAGGCTATGTCCAGACTTAACGGAAGAGCGCCCGGCAGTTCTTTATTAATTGTTTGAGTGAAGGCGGAGAACAACGACACCGCAGCAAGCACTGCTGATGCTATGGCTATGGCTTTGGTAACTGCCTTAGTCGTATTTCCTGCTGAGTCCAAGTCCGCCAGTATTTGGCGTGACTCCTTCTCCTGCCCAGCCATTTCAGCAATGCCATTTGCATTGTCCGCGATTGGCCCAAACGTGTCCATGGCAACATTGTTTCCAGTATGCGTCAACATTCCAATGCTTGCCAGAGCCACACCGTACATGGCAAAAATCACAAACGGCACAGCGCCCGTCCAGACAATCACAGAAACAACTATGGTTAGTCCTATGACAAGGGCAGTCCACACAGTGCTTTCAAAGCCCAGCGCAAGCCCGCGTAAAATCACTGTTGCCGTTCCGGTCTTGCTTGACGCAGCAACTCTAATCGTTGGGTTTCGATTGGGACTCGTGAAGTAGTTCGCCAGCTTGTTAAAGCTGATGGCTAATATGATGCCCATCGTTGTGCATAGGAACACTCGGATATCTTGAACGTAGAAGAGGGACAGAACCAGAAAACTCGCTATCGAGATAGCGCTTGAAAGGTCATATGAAAGGTCCATGGCTTTGAAAGCGTCACCCTTCGTTATCTTGTCAGGCCAAAGTGAAACCGCGTATGTTCCAACAATCGTACTTATGACGCCGATTCCTCTGGCTAAGAGGGGAAAAACGATCCATTTGAAGTCAAACGGCGTGATTAGTAAACCCAACAGCAACGCCGAAACCATCGTCACCTCGTAAGACTCGAAAATATCCGCTGCCATGCCTGCGCAGTCGCCAACATTGTCTCCTACAAGGTCGGCAACGACAGCCGCGTTTCTGGGGTCGTCTTCTGGAATGCCCTTTTCAACTTTTCCTACAAGGTCGGCGCCAACGTCTGCGGCTTTGGTGTAGATTCCGCCGCCCACTCGCATGAACAACGCGAGTAAAGTGCCGCCAAAACCGAAACCTAGCAGAACTTCGGGGGCATCTTCTAGGAAGATAAGAAAGATTAATGTCCCGCCCAGTAGACCCAAGCCGTCTGTAAGCATGCCAGTGATTGTTCCAGTGCGATAAGCTATCTTCATAGCCGGACGGAAGCCTTTCTTTGCAGCTTCGGAAACGCGTATGTTTCCCTGAACCGCCATGTTCATGCCAATGTACCCAACCATCCCTGAGAAAAAGGAGCCCATCAAAAACGCTCCAACTCGTCCGATAGTTATCAAGAACGAGCTAGTTACGATGGCGTTTGGCGGCGATAACGCCGCGGCTACGTAGAGGAAAACGCCGATGATGCCGACGAATATTATCACAGATTTCAACTGTGTCCTTAGATAGGCGTTTGCGCCAGCTCGGATGCCGTTCCATACGTCCTTGACTTTGCCCGCGCCTGTCGGTTCCTTGAAAACTTGTCTTGCAAGAAGTATTGCATAAATCAAAGCAGCAACTGCCACCCCGACTACTATATAAAGTGCCGTCTGCTCAACGGATAATAGTTCTGCGCCCATTCGTCATGTCCCCTACGCCCAACCTGAACATGTTAGGAACCCTATATGGCTCCCAACGTGAGCGGACCAAATATATAACACTTTAGGGGTGTGCACAATTGATGCACAAAACCTTTTGCTTGTTCGGTTAACCATAAAGCCCCCCCAAGCAGCATGGCGTAAACAAGGACTTCGCGAGGACCATTCAATAATCTTATGTACAAAGGAAAGCTCTAGATTACTGCTGAAACCAAATGCAACAAAAAAAGTTAACGGTTCTCGTGAACCCAAAACTCACCGAAGCCGCAGCGGCAATAGAGAAAGCGCTTACGCAACGGCGAACCCTCATCGTAGCTGGCAATTGCCACGTGCACTACACTGGCCGAGCGAAATCAACGCTTGAACCTGGCGAACGATTGTTAATCATCAAGGAAGACGGCTCGCTGCTTGTCCACCGCCCAGTAGGCTACGAACCCGTCAACTGGCAGCCTGCGGGAAGCGTTTTCCACGTGCAACCCAAAGACAACGCGCTTGAGGTTCACGGAGTCAGGCAGAAACCCCGCGAAAGCGTACGCGTAACGTTCGATGCTGTCTACATGGTCTCAGCGCTGAGCCTTGCGGACTCTGGCGATTTCTTGCTTCACGCCACCGAAGACGACATGCACAGGGCGATTCTGCTGAAGCCCGAACTTTTTGAGGATGGGTTTAAGCCGATAAGTTGGGAGAAGAAGGTTGAACCTGGCTTCGTGGACATCTACGGCGAGGACAAAAACGGAAAACTTGTAATTGTCGAAGTCAAACGAAAAACCGCGTCTAAAGAAGCAGCGCTTCAGCTTGCCAAATACATCGAACCGATAAAAGCCAAGGTCAACCGTGAACTCCGAGGAGTACTCGTTGCGCCGAGCCTCGGCAAGGATGTGCAAAGGCTGCTGGCGACGCTGGGGCTGGAGTTCAAGGCGTTGGACCCCAAGAAATGCGCAGAAGTTTTGAGGAAAGTTGAAAACACGAAGCTTGAAGCCTTCTTCAAAGAAAACAACCCGTAACCATTTTGCCCCAGCCTTTTCAGTCAAGAAAACTTAAATTGGCGCATAGCTTTTTGCTTTCAAGGTGAAAAATCGAGCATGAACTTATGGAAGGACCTTCCGGCTGGAGACAAGCCCCCTGAACTGCTGAACATGGTTATTGAAGTAGTAAGCGGTTCCCGAGACAAGTACGAGTACAGCATCGAGTGGGAAGCGTTTGTTCTGGACAGGATTATTCCTTCGTCCGTGGTGTTTCCTGTTGAGTACGGGTTTGTTCCGCAAACGTGGTTCGACGACGGGGACCCAATGGACATAATGGTGCTGAGTTACGCGCCGCTAACCGTTGGGTGCGTGGTCAAAGTCAGAGTCATAGGCGCCCTGATAATTGAGGACGAAGCAGGACTTGACGCGAAAATACTTTCGGTACTCGTGAATGATGCACGGTTTGAGGGTTACAAAGACATCAGCGACATTCATAAGCACCAGCTGTTTGAAATTCAGGAGTTCTTTGAAACCTACAAACGGCTGGAACCGCATAAGTGGGCAAAAGCGAGAGAATGGAAGAACGCTAAGGAAGCCATGGAAATCGTAAAGTACGCCATGGAGAAATACCGCGAAATAAACGGAAAAGAGAAACCGGAATAACGACGGGCGTTGATAGCAAAGTTTTCTCCGTTATGTCTTACCTTTTTTAGGTGACTTTCCCAGCTCTTTCTCCATCTCTTTAGCCAAAAGCTTCCAGACAGCAGAGTCTTCTTTCCTCAACTTGTCAGCAAGCAATCTGATGCCCTCCTCGTCCAAGTTTTCTTTTTCATGCTCAATGTGCAAGGCGGTGAAATCGAGACGAGATGCACTGTCGCCTTCGGCTGCCATTTCGTAGATGACCTGCGAATGCTTGTTGGGACCTCACAGGTGAGTGCTTACCCAAGACAAGCGGTCTGGATAGAGTGTGACGAGTTTCTGCTTCTCAACGTTGCCGTTGCTCGTGTGGAAGATTTCTGTCAGGATAATCGTGCCTTCGGAGATGCGGGTTATCTGCCGTTCCGCGTCTTCATGCATCAACGCGTGGTCTTGAGGGTCATAGTCAGTGCACCACTCGTAGGCTTTGCGGGCTGGAACGGAGAAACGCTGACTAAAATGATAACGAATTGCGTGCCGCATCGAAGTAACCCAGCTTTTCATGAGGCGGCATCTGTTATATTATAATTGCGCTCTGCCTAGAAGTGCCTATTTGCCTGAGAAGAAGTCGGTTATCCTCTTCTGGAATAACGCGTTTTTCAAAAGCTTACCCTGAAGAATCCACTGTTGCATGGGAATCTCGAATCTGCCGCTGACGAACTTCAACGATTCATTTAACGTTTTGAATTGGTAGTGCTTTTGCCGCATGGCGTTCCGGACGTTTTCGCGCACCTGCCAGACGCCTACGGGCATTATGTAGCCTGGACGTGCTTCGCGTAGGACGATTACTGTCGCTTGGCGGCGTTCTTTGACTAGCTGCTCGCACACCGCCAGCCTCGCCGAGTAGTAGCAGCCGCCTATCTGGGCGTATGTTGTTCTTCCACTGTTGCCTTCACTGTCGGAGTAAATCACAGTTCTGGCACCGTTGGGGTTCCAAACTGTGCCAGGATACCACGCTTCCATCGACTCGTAGCTCCACTGCGCGGGAATCATGAGTATCTCGAAGACGTTGTCAAGGTAGGTGGACTCGTAGACTCGGTACTCGTTTATCTCTGGGAAAGTCTTCACTTGCTCCACGAGGCTTTTGCCTATTATGTCGTCCACCGCAGTGATGCTCCAGCGCGTGGGAACCAGACGGCGGTTCTTCTCCACGCCGAAGGCGCCGACGCTGAAGGCTTTCTGAATTTTGGTAACCATGACGCCGCGGCTGTAAAGCTCTACGACTGCGGGCGTTGCTCTTAGGTCAGTGTCGTAGTATGCTTTCTCTACCCTGTGGTCAAATCTTGCGTTGCCCACGTGAAGGTCTCTTATGGGCGCCGATGGCCCGAAGGGCTGAACGTCATCATCCATAAATATGGAGCCTCGGGGTTTCTTGGTGAGGTTTAATTCAGTGTCCACGCTGTTCTCTGCCAGAGCCAACTCGCGGGTTTGCTCCATAATTCTTCCAGCCTGCATAAATTCCTGCACGTGAACGCGGTGCTTGCCGCGGACGAGCAGGGAGCGGAAGCCCACGATTTCGTCTATTGATCTTCCGAACCAGTGTTCAGGCAGGTCGTAGAGGCTTGTGTCTTCGTGGACTGGCGGCACAAGTGGCCCTGCATAGACATGGGGGTAGCCGATTCTTCCTATAAACACGCTGGGGGGTGAGGCTCCTGAGATGTCTGCGCTGGCCATGAGCGGTACACTTCGGAGGTAGTAGTTGACTTTGACCATTATTGGGCAACGGGTTTTACCACACAGGTTCCTCGCGCCCTTGCATAAAACGCATAAACTGTTTTGCCTAGTTCGGGTGGCTATTTGCTTGTCTTCTATGGCTGAGCTGTTCACTTGTTTTATGACATCCAGTAGCCAATTGTCTGTAGATGTTGTGCTGTTGGGTTTTTGCAGGAGAGTCATGATTATTTATGAATAGCGAAGGCTGTTCTCATATGTTTTCCGTATAAGAAAAGCTCAAAAATCCCGATATTCCAAGCGGATTTTGAAGGCAGTCTGCACATGAAAATGCAGAGAAGAGCCTGAAAAGTCAGAAAGTGAATAAAGTGGCGCCCAGGCCGGGATTCGGACCCGGGTCCTACGGGCGACAGCCGCATATACTGTTCCGGCAACATGAAAAGATATTCATGCTGAGACCGAACTATACTACCTGGGCAATTGGCCTTTGTGCAGAATCTTTCTGTTACTCACTCATATAAATGTACTTTTTGCCGACGATACTTTCATAACGTTTTCCATGTTTCGGGTTATGGAAACCTATCTCTTTTGCGAACCGTTCAACTTGGTTTTTTGAGTATAATCCACATTTCGGTGACTTCGTTCCATGCCATTTGCTCGGTTGAAAACCTAACTGTAACAGACCTTCTCTATAAGTCCTTTGAATCCCGTTTACTCTAGAGGTTAATTCGAGCTGAGGAATTCTGTGATTCGAAGACTTGGGGAAAACTGTTCCATCTGTATCAAACAACCCTCGCAAGCATGCTTTAAGGTAACAATCATTTTCAAAAATCCAAGGAGGTATATTGACATCATTCTCTTTTTTGTTTCCAGCCTTAAGCCCGTAATATTCTAGTGTATATTCGGCATTCTTATCGTAGAGATAATACATTACAGCTTTCGCCGTTTTGAATCTGAAGCTCTTAAGTTGCTTTCCGAAAACTCGCCGGAATAATGGAGAAACAAATGACTCAAGATAAGCTAAGTCGTCTTCGCCACCGCATATCTTTACAGCATAATGTCCTGATTTGTGAGAATTATCAATATGCCCGTCGCCCAAGATTACGCCAATTATTTCCGCAAGATCAATGCACTTGCCAGCTAGAATTTTAGGTTTTTTTGGTTTTCCACCCCCGCCTATTATGCCACCTTTCTTTTGTCCCCAGTTTGGCAGCAGCTTTTGAACAAAGCCTTGATCAAGGTTTTCATTCGAAATTGCACATAACAGGTTAAAGGCTGAAACTGGAAGTGTGCATGTGCCAAGCCTTAGCTCGTGACTAAGATAATGGGTATTGAAGTTTAAGAGACCTGCAAATTCAGGCCAGGACATCCCTAACTTAGCCTTTGTTTTTTCAATTAAGTCCTTTTGTTTTTCTTTCGGAAGTCTTATCCTTGCGTTATTCGTCATGACCACTGCTACTAATAGACGTAGCTACCCTACTTAAATCTTAGAAAACTGATAAAGCCCTAAGATACACTATATGTATTTGTAGAAACACTCTTTTACTATTTCCATTGGTTTTTTGCCATCAACGACCCCTTTGAGGTCTTCTAAAGTAATAACTACAATAGTAATGCCGTTTTTTCGGGCATCCCTTATTACTCCCACAGCATCGTATAAATTTCCCGTGACTCCCTTTAGAGAAACCAGTATTCCTGCCTTAAGACCTATAGCGGCGAGTTTTCCATAAAAATCCCGAATGTCCTTGCTGCTTGCAGGTTTCCTACGATGACGACACTCTACTGCAACGGGATTACCTATATTATTCAGCGGAATTTCGCAAGACTCATTTGCAACGAGAAGATCTATCTCCTCAGAAGGCCCTCTATAGTCCTTTTCTATGACTCTTAGCCCTTTCACTCCATTAAGAAAGTATTTTGATAAACCTTCCAACGAGTCCTTCTTGGCGAGATTTGACGTCGCGCTCTTAACAAAATCCAAGTAAATACCAAATCGCTCCTTGGAAAATTTCTCTTCCGCCCTCCCTTGGACAATAGATTGAAAATCGATGAGAGCCAAGTCCAGATTCCTCGAATTAATATCTTGAAGCATCTTCGAGGAATCAAGCAATTCTATCTTCCTCGCCGCTATTAGGGACTCAGCTTCACTATCCAGGTCATTCCACTTTACCACAATCATTTTCTTTGCAGAGCACTTTTGATTATTATCTATAAGAAGTTGGACAGGTTCCGCGTTTATCTTGTCCATAACAACAAAGAGAACAACGGCGTCTTCTTCAGGGAAATGCAAAATGCGATACTGGTCAGTTGATAGCAAGGTTTGAGAATGTTCGGGAACAGGTAAATACTCCCTGAATAATGCCTCTTCTTCATCGAGACTAATGCCGGGCAAAATGTCAATCTCAAGGAAACGGAGTCGTTTGCCTTTATTCTGTATTTCCAGCCAAATCACTGCAAAGTCTTCTTCCATATCCTCGGCAAGGTCTTTAAACAGCTTTCTGATTTCGGTTTGCAAAAACACGGATCCGTCAAGTCTCTCAACGAACATTTCGCGCTCTATGTCAAATGCATCGTATATGTCGTTCCAAAAATCCGAAATTGATGAACCAAATAAATCGGCTGCTCTCGATCCATGACCAAACCTAAACAGGTATTTGTACTTTTTAGCCAATTTCCCCGCTCAATAACAAGTTATAACATATCAAATACAAGCTTTTTGGTATAATCGTTGGATAGAATCAAAAAAGCAACATCAAAACAGGATGCATATACTGGACCGAACTATACTACCTGGGCTATGTATGAAATGGCCTAAGCGCCGAAACAATACACAATATTTTAGCTAATTAACCTTTCTCGGAAAAACGCTTTGAGTTTTGGGTCTACTTCTGCTTGCCGCCGAGTCTCTTGCGAACGCTTTCCACCTTCGACTTCACGAAACCCAACACATCAGGCGTAAAGATGGAAAGGGAAGCCAACAGGAAATTGAGCGGAAAGACATACCACGCTTCGAAGATGTTCCCTCCAAAAGACCCGATTATCGAGTAAGAGTAGCCCCAGAACTGAAACGCGGACCACGCGGCTGTCTGCGCCAGCGCCCCGCCCAGCCTAGCCAGATACTTGGCTTTCCCCTTCACCGCTTCGCCTCGGTAGTTGCTGGCGAAGATTTCTCCGGCAACGCCGCCTGCTCCTCCAGGGAAAAAAGCGTTCACGAGAATTTTCTCCACCAGGTTGCCCGGGATGAGGTGCCAAACCCAGAAGCCGGGCAGGCTCAGAATTGGTATGTACGAGCTTCCAGTGATTAAGCGGATGGCTGCGGGTATGGCATAGAGGAATGTGCCTCCCAGCTCCCACGTCCAGAACCTCCTGCTTCTCAAGGTACGTGCAATGGCGGTACGCAAGCTCATACTTCCTCAACAAACGCCTAGATTTAAAAGCCTTCTCCGAAAATCAGCTAGGCGAAAGCTGGCTCTATATGAAAGGGAGGGGTAGTGTCTCCGAGCACACTAGAGGCTGTGCTACTTTCCTTGTACTACCCGCAGGGTTTTCTCCGCCGTCGAAACGCAAAAAAGCAGGTCATCAATCGTGGCTATGAACGTAGCCATCTTGCCCTCCGCCATTATTTCCGTGACGACCTGACTGCTTCTCTGCTCAGTTTTAACTGCCAGTCCAGCGGGAGTTTTGAAGTTATCAGGTGAAACCGCCTTGGCAACCGCCTCTGCAGTTTTTTCGTCATCATACTCAAGCGTTATTGTCGCTTCCAATTTTCTCGCCCTTCAACTGCTTCCCAACTAGGTCGTTGGCGACTTTCACGAAGCTATCAACCTGATCCAACGGCGCTTGAGCGCCCGCAGCTATGTTGTGCCCTCCGCCTTTTCCCGCAACTTGCTCAGCCGCTACGCGCATGACATCGCCCAAGTTGACGCCCTTGTGGACTGCGATGTCGGTGGTTCTGGCTGAAAACTTTGCCACGCCTTCACCCTGGACAACAGAGTAAGCTATTAGCGGTTTCTCAACGTTAGGCAAACTCGTCACCAATATGGATGAGATGGTGCCGATGATTTTCTCATTCACGAAATCTTCCCCGTTGACCACGTAGATGTTTTCCAGTTCCCTCAGCCGCTCAGGCTTCTCCATCACCCAGCCGAGGTACTTGTTAATGTCCTTTCTGTACCCTTCCAGAACTCTGTTGGCTTCTTCAAGTGCGGCGCTTCTGTCGCCCATGCACACGGCTATTCCGAGGCTGGGCCTGTTCATGCGACCTGTGGAGTTTAAAACCACGGCGAATTCTCGCGCGTCTCGGAGTGGAGTCCACGGTTCCTCGCTGGCTAAAACGTAGATGTGCCCGATGAGGTTAGTTACTTCATAGTGCAGTCCCTTGGATAAGAGATAATCAGCCAATGCGGAGCACAACCGCTTCTTCTCCTCCTCCGATAAGTCTCGGAGTGCACGCCACTTGTCGCCACTCTTCGGCTCAATGCCTACGCTCCTTATGAAAGCGTAAGCTTTGTCTTCTTCCCCACTTAATCCGGGAATAAACGGGTTAGTGGTTGAAGCCAAAGTCTTGTGAATTTGTCTTGTTTCTCTGCCGAAGAAGGTCAGGTCCTTCTCCACCAAGAGCAACTTGGCGTTCACGGCGTCGTCGACTATCAGCTGGTTTAGTCCGCCGAGTTTTCTCTGGTTATACCTATCCTGCATGTCTCCAAGCGCGCCGACCAACGCTATCGGCGCTAAGTCAACGTTCTGCGCGTCCACCGCTTTAGCCACGAAGTATGACACTCCTGAACCGCTGACGTCGGTTGCGCCGTCTATGCCGTGCAGGTGTGGGTTCACGTGCACGAAGTTGCTGTTCTGCGCGGTTCCGATGACTTGATGGTGGTCCAGAATTAGTACTTTGAAGTTGGGGATTTTTTCGTTGAGCAAATTGATGTAACCGCTTCCGAAGTCCGTCAGGATGACGAGTTCAGGCTTGTCCGCGACGATTTCGCCGATAATTTTTTCGTCTACCCACTGCGTGATTCTTATGCGGAATCTGGCGTCAAGGCTGAAGAGGACTTTTCCCATTATGCCCGCGGCTGCCACGCCGTCTGCATCCAAGTGAGAGAAAACGTGAATGAAGCCGTCTCTCTGCACGGTTTCCATAATCGTTTTGGCGGCTATGGCTGCTGAAGCTAAGAAATCTTTCACGCGTGTTCCTTCTGCGGACATAGTGTTCACTCTTGAATCAGGGATTATTAAAAAAGGTTAGGCTGGCGTTGCCGATATGCTTTGCGTGCGCGTGCTGCTTTTGGCAGATTATGCTTGCAGAACCTAGTTAGCTTATTGAAGCGATTTTTGGCTCGTATTTCCAGTTCCGCTGCAGAACGCCTTCTCGCTTGTAGTACCTTGATAGCTTGTGGATTTTTGCCTCAATCATCATCATGTTTCTCTTGTTATGTCGGTCTTTCTTATTCTTCTCCATGTGAACTGCCATGCTCTGCGCCTTCTTCATCAAGTTTGCCAAGTCTTCAGGCATCGCTGGCGCTAATCCTGCCGCGCGGAGTATGTCACTTATGTTTTTGCCAGTGATAGGCTTCACCAAGGGAATGGCATATTGATCTCTAAGGATAGTGCCTATGCTGCTGAGCGAGTGCCCTTCCTTGGCGAGTTTAATTATGAAGGCTTCCACTTCTTCTGGCTCGTACTTGCACCAGCTTGGAGGACGTCTACTGACTGGACGGATTGAATGTGATTTTCCTTTTTCCTGTTTCGGCATCTCTACACCTTAATTCTGCATCTATGACCCACGGTACACGAATATTTAAAAATAGCTGTTCCAAAGAAGAGAATCTGCTTTCCTCTGCTTGCTTGCAAGTTCATGCTCAGGAGTTTGCACCGTGAAAAACCGAGCGCACAAAACTAGGCTAACTTAGAAAGTTCTTAGCTGAAAATAAAAAAGAAAGGGATAGAGTTGTTTTGGTTTTTACGGGTTTATTTTCGTCTTCTTAGGATTACTGCGACTGCTGCTATGGCGATGATGATGACTACTGCTGCGATTGATATGTATACTGCGGCGTATGGGAATTCACTTGGAATTGGAACTGGTGAAGGCGTAGCTGTCGGAGCTGCAGTCGGTGCCGCTGTAGGCGCCGCGGTCGGAGTCGCGGTTGGAGCTGGAGTTGTTACAGGTGCTGCTGATGCTGGACCAACTGTCATGTATGTTGTGGCGTATGAACTACCGTAAGATTCGGTTCCTGCAAATGTCGCCATGATCTGGTACTTGCCTTGGAGTGTTGGAGTCCACGAGATACCGTAGCTTCCACCTATGTCGCTGGTGACTGTGCCGATAGTCTGCGAGTTGCCATTCGGATCCACCGCTGTCAACATCACTTCAACACCCTTCGCGTTTACTGGCATAGTCTTCTGCTGGTGTAGATATTCCATCCACACCGTCATGTTTTCGTCAGAGATAGCTGGTGTACCTTTAGCGCCTGAAGACTGGTCAGTGACTGTGCCTGTTATCGTTACTGGATAGCCTGAGGCAACTCCGGATAGTGGAGCTTGAACTGTGGTGGCGCTTGGACCTTTGCCGATAGTGTATATCTGGTTGTCGTAGGCGTTTACTGCTGTGAGGTAACCGTCTGCAATAGCGGGAATACGCAGCCAGCCGGACATTTTCCACAACAGATCACCTGTTTCCGTATCAAGACACACTGTACTGCCTCCGCGCCACAAAATTGCGTCTGGCGAGTGCTCATCGTTGGCTACGTAAATCTTATGGTCAGCTATGGTAAAGCCGTTATAGACTGGCCATGTGCCGTAAGGTGTTTCGAAGCCAGCGCTGCCAAAGTAGTAATCCCATATGAGCTCTCCTGTTTGTATGTTATAAGCGCGCACGTGACCGTCGTAGCCTGATGTGAAGAGTTTGCCGTAAGCTATATGATAGTCTCGGCTAAATTGCCCAAAATCGGATCCGCTGAAAGGTTCAGTTACCCACTTCTCATCTCCTGTCTTAACATCATAGCCATGGCATTGCATCGTAGCTTCGTCATATATGACGTAGTATCCATCACCAATGTTCTGGCTGAGCCTCTCGAACATGCCATAGATGTTTGTCCGGTTTTGCTGCCATAACCAATTGATCGATGTTGGGTAGGTGCCGTCAGATAGTTTACCTATTGTCGCTGGGAAAGCCGTGTGCACATAGGGTATCGGATATACGCCGAAATTTTGTGGAGTTCCGACAATTCCAGTACTTGTCAGCACTACATCGTTGCCAATCTTTTGAATGAAAACGTTCCATCCCATGTTTGGTACTGATACGTTCCATTGGTAGCCGCGGTTTCCGTCAAATGTTGCTCCTATAGTGGGATTGTATGCATGGATTACTCCTGGCGTTATGGCGGGGTTGCTGATAGCGCGATTCAGCTCGAGAGCTTGAGTTGAGTTCCACAGGAGGTATCGCCGAGTGGCTCCTGCTCCGGTAAACGAGTAGACTAGAAATTCGCCGGATGGTCCGAATACAGTTGTACCTGAGCTTACGTTCGCAATGGCGAATAGGAATTTGCCGTCAAATGGATTGTGGAAGTTCCAAGTGGAGCCCACAACAGCGACTAAGTGGGGGATTATTCCGTGTTCGTTGGGCGAGTTGTAGTCGAACAGTTGAGCATAAGTAAATACAGTGTTGTTTAGATACCAGATTTGTTCTCCAGTTTGCAGGTCCACACAGTAAGTTCCGCCTCCAGGGGGCATGACTTGGCGTGTCTCAGTGTAGATGATTCTGCCTTGAATGATTAACGGTGTATACGGTTGCTCGTATGACAGCCCTGTATAGTAGCTTTTGTCACCAGTTGGTCCTCCAACTACACCTCCGAACATTATCGGTTTTGTCCACATTACGTGGGGGGATTCCGGTGCTGAGGTGTAAGGAGCGAAAGTAGTCGTGCCAGAAAAAGAGCGCACAGCGTAGTCGTAGCCTTGCATAAGCCAGTTGTCTGCAGATTGCCACGCTCCTTTGATCTCAGCGTCGATTGGGCGAGTCCAGTAGTCAGCTGGCAACGAAGTGGTTGGGTAAGTCGGTATTGGGTCTTGCTGTATGGTAACTTCCACTATTTTACTTGTGCTGGGTTTATACCAACGCTGAAACGCGTCTAGAGGAACGAAACCACCAGGAGGGACGCCGCCAGTCCAGTTTATCCATTGTCCAGGGAAGGACATCTCGAAACTGTATGTGCCGACCTTTGTGGGCGTGTACGGTAACCATGATCCTCCAGTTGAATCAGCAGTTAATGGTCCTTTAGTTTCAGTAGTTCCGTCAGGCTTGGTAATTTTCACTGTAAAGCCCGTCCAATATGGACCTAAAACTGATCCTACTGGCACCGTTTTGTCAATCCGATATTGGACTACTAGGGTCTGGTCAACGCCTGCAACCTCAGGGGAAATTATAAGGTATGCAAAAGTGTCCCATTCAGTTACTGCAGCATTGGCGGCTGGTATGCCTGCCATCAATGTACTCAAAGTCATAATCAGAATTAAAGCGGTAGCTATTACTGTTTTTGTATTAAGGATTTTCATTCTCTTTCACCTAAATTTTTTCGCTGTACCAAATTGGCAATCCTTTCTATATAACATTTTGCCTTTTACGCGTAACAGAAAGAACAAGCGCAACGACCAAAAACCCTTCACAAAGCACAAAATCGCGAAAAAAGTCTCCCTGAGAAATGGAAAACAGGCAATCTAAGAGTCTAGACTGCCGCAGCATCTTTGCCATTCAAAATACTTCCGAACGCCGATGTAAAACGAAAAGCCAGTCTTCTCCTCAATGGCCACTTCGGCAAAAATTCTTACGTTTTCCAGCGGCTGAAAAACGTGGTCAAAGCCAAAACTCAGCCTTGGCGAAAGAGACAGCCTTGCCTTTCACCTTGAAATCCACCTTATGCATCTTGCCTTCTCTCTGCAACGTAGCGTCCTCTTTTTTCTATTTCCCTGATTTTATCTAAAACCCGTTCCGTAGCATCCGCGCCCAACACCGAACCATAACCCCGAATAACCGCTGCGAAGCATTCATCCGCAAACTGGTAATGTGTACTCTGCAAAGCTCTCTTCATCAAGTGTAAGTCAACACCTCTAGCCTCGAACTCCATTGTCTTGTCACCTAAGCCAAAATCAACCAGGAAAATCCTGCTTTCAGCGCTCAAAATCATGTTCGACGTCGTCAAGTCACCGTGAACCACGCCATGCACGTGAAGTCGCCCTATCAACTCGCCGATCTTAAAGCATAATTCATGTCGTTCCGCTTCAGGAATACCACTGTCCAGAATCTGTTTCACCTGTTTTCCTTCAATAAATTCCATGGTTATCGCAGCATTCTTCACGTCCACCATGAAAATCGTAGGCGTCGGCACACCCGCCTTCTTAGCCTCATGCATCAACTGCGGCTCATGAACCGTGCGGTAACTCCTAATAACCAAATCCAACTGGGCAGGACGGTACCTCTTCGGCAAACGCGCCTTAATGACCACACGCCTGCCATGCCAATCCGCAAGGTAGAGACTGGCTTCTGCGCCTTTCTTCAGCAGCCGCGGCAAAGTTACTTCACCCATGGAATATCAACCCTTTCAACGCGCCATCGCAATTTAACAAAACTTTCTTCGACAGGTGTAACTGCACCATGCGTGTACGCCAGCACTCCTGTCCAAGCGATCATGGCACCGTTATCCGATGCAAACTCACGCGGCACCACACTAAACCTTGCGTCATGCTCATCCGCAATCACGTTAAGCATTGCCTGCAGCCTCTTGTTGGCGGCAACTCCACCCGTGAGCAATACCTCTTTCTTCTCCGTGTGCGCCAACGCCCTCTCTGTCACTTCAGTGACCATTGAGAAAGCGGTCTCCTGCAGACTATAACACACATCCTCCAGCCTGCATCCGCCTTTTTTTAGCACGCTGACAGCGGCTGTAAGCAAACCGCTCAGGGACAAGTCCATACCCTTCACAACATAAGGCAACGGTACCAGCGTCTTCCCGTCCGCGGCTAACTTTTCCACGGCAGCGCCAAGCGGCAAACCTTTCCTCTGCTTAAGTCCCGCTTCTCTCGCGAACACGTCCAAGCAGTTGCCGAGCGCAATGTCAAGTGTCTCGCCGAAAACCCGGTAGCGTCCAGCAGCGAAAGCCGTGACCATGGTGTTGCCTCCAGAAACGTAAAGCGTCACAGGATCCTGCGCGCCAGTTTTCAGTTTCCCTATCTCGATATGCCCCACTGAATGGTTAACGCCCACAAGCGGAACGCTCAGAAAAGACGCTAAAGCACGAGCAACGGTTGCCCCGGTGCGAAGGCAAGGTCCTAAACCTGGACCCTGAGAAAAAGCAATCAAAGCCAAGTCCTTCGGCTTCACTCCAGCCTTGGCAAGCGCTTCAGCCAGAACTTTGTCAGCCACTTCTGCATGGTGCCTTGCGGCTTCCCTTGGATGTATTCCGCCTTCTTCAGGTATGTACCCGCTGGACACATTTGCCAAGATTTCGCCGTTGAAAGTTGACACTCCTATACCGAAGTCGTCTGCCGTGGACTCTATGCCTAAACAGATGCGTTCAATATGTTTGCGCGAAGCCATTTCTTCCCGTTTTCCTTCAAGCTAAATCGTCATGTTCTGGAGGTACATATTTTTATCTCGCACCTTCGCATATATTAATGCGAAACTTGGAACTGATACAAGATGCCGAAACGTAACGACCTAGAACAGAAAGCCCTCCATTTTGTTGTAAACACGGGTTATCAAGGCGTACTTCAATCAGAACTGTGGCGGGAACTAGGCGCAAGCAGCAGAGAAGGCTCAAGAGTAGCCATAAAACTTGAAGAGAAAGGTCTCATCCGCAGGGAAAAAGAACTTGAAGGCGGAAGATGGACCTACAGGCTTTACCCCAAAAGGCTGCCCGCAAGCATAGAAACCATCGTGGACTGCCCCTGCTTGATGTGTGCTGACAACGCGAGATGCGACCCGACAACTGCCATTTCGCCGAAAAGCTGTGAGAAACTCACGGTGTGGATTCTTTCTTTAGACAAAAAAGAAGCTGATCCAGATCCAGCCCAATAGGTGAACGTTCCAGTGCCCAAGTCCAAGAACTGGATCAAAGAGAGAAAACAAGAGTACTATTACAAGAAAGCCAAACAAGAAAACTACCGCTCAAGAGCAACTTACAAGTTATCGCAAACCATAACCAAATACCACTTCATAAAGTACGGCGACGTAGTCGTGGACCTTGGCGCAGCGCCCGGCGGATGGATTCAAGCAGCCAGAAAAGCCGCTGGAAAAAAAGGCTTCGTTCTGGGTGTTGACCTTAAGCCGATTGCGCCGTTCGAGCAAGAGTACATAAGAACAATTGTAGGCGACATGACTGAACCTGAAACAGTACAGCAAATCCTCAGTTTCTTGCCCGGAAAGGCGGATGTTGTGCTCTCAGACATGTCACCGAACATCTCAGGCGTGTGGGAAGTTGACCACGCCATACAGATAGACTTGGCAAACAAGGCTATGGAGACCGCGTTGAAGATTCTTTGCACCAACGGAAACTTCTTCACGAAAGTCTTCGAGGGCGACTTGCTTAACGACTTCATCAAAACCGTTCAGCAGCACTTCGAAGAGGTTAAGTTCATCAAGCCGAAAGCAAGCCGAGCCAAAAGCAGCGAAATGTACGTGCTTGCGTTGGGCATGAAAGCTTGTGAATAGTAGCCTATTTTTCCACACATAATTGGCATCTTTAGGTGGAAAGCTTTTGCGTTGCCCAGTTTTTGCTGTTGCTGCGCTTTCTCAGCACAACCACAACCGCAACAATTACCACGATAGCTACGGCAATTGCTATTCCGTAGATTAGTTCTTGAGGTATGGCTTGAGTTTGGTTTGGTGATGCAGTAGGAATTGGAGAAGAAGAGGCTGTGTTGGTCGGCACAGGTGTTGGTGATGGGGTTGGTGTGGGTGATGGTGAAATGGTTGGAGTTGGGGTAGGAGTGGGATTAGGCGTAGGTGTAGATGTTGGCGTTGGAGTTGGTGTGGGTGTCAGTGCAAACGTTGCGGAGATTGTGTGCCCAATCTGAACATTAGTGAAGTTGTACAAGCTAACAGCGCCAACTGAACTTCCATCCACCGTGACATCAACTATGTGATAACCAGTGTTTGCTGTTATGTTGAAAGTTTGATTGGCGCCGTAGTTAAGTTTGACAATCCCACTCGGAATGATGACACCGTGAGCACCAGCAGAAGCATCAATGTATGTTGGAGCTGGAGGATCAAACGCGTTCAAGAAAGGAGCAAAGGTTACATTTCCCAAGTTTAAATCATTCTTGAAATCATAAACGGTTTGACTTATCGCTTGCGTATCGTTTGCTCCCCACCAATTATAAGTAGCATTTATGTTGTATGGGACGGTTGAAGTGCCGAGCGAAAGTCGGATATTGTATTGACTATTATTTTGAAAATTGTTGCCAATTAATATTGGAGCAGGAGGATCTTGACCTGCTGTTGCGTCAGTAATTGCAACTCCAACGTTGTTTTTCGCGATGGTGTTATTCATAATTATGGGACTTCCACCGGTAATTTGGATTCCACTTCCTTGACCGGACATTGTTCCTTTATTGTTAACGATGAGGTTACCTTGAATTGTGGAAGTGTTACTTGCTGAAATGCCGGTTGACCAGCCAGATATGGTATTGTTGGCAACAAGCGCGTTTCCGCCGCAAGATATTCCGCTAATTGATCCATAGGTTGTGCCTCTAATCGTGTTATTCAAAATTATGGGTGCCCCGCCAGTAGCTGAAATTCCGTCGCCCTGCCCAGTATTGCTTGTAAAATTGTTGTTAGATATCTTAGGAGACGAGTTTTCGATTGATATGGTACTCAGACTCAAAATAGAATTTTCAATGATGCAGCCGGTGGAATTTTGTTCGTTCCAGCTGCTGCTGTTCTGCGTAAAAATAATTTGCGCAAAATCCACAATTCCTTGACTGGTGCTGTTGATAACAATCGGGTCAAGGGTGGTACCTCGTGCGTTCAATGTGCCGTTCACTTCAATGTAATAGGTGTGGAGGTTTACTGTTGCTCCAGCTTCAATTGTTAAGGTTACATCAGTAACTACTTCAACAGGTCCTGTTAGAACATACGGGCTGTTTGCTTTCGTCCATGTGACGTCTGAGGTAATTATGCCGCTAAAATTGGTAGATGCCTGCACGGCGCCAAAATGAACGCTAAAAACTAAAACCATAGAACTAAGCAATAATGTTATTAAAAGTGCACTTAATCGTGACCTATTCATGTGCTCATTCTCCATGTTACTCTTATGACTTCGCTCGCTTTTTATAATTTGCGTCTTTTCTGTTATGCCGCTTCTCTGAAATCTTCAATTCTTTGTTTAACGCAGATAAAAAAAGAGAAAAGCTAATTCTTTCCAAGCTACATCATAGGATAGGTGCCAGAATTTGAGAATTGTTGCAGCGGACTCTGCAGCCGCCATACTAGACGACAAGTTCACGCCGTTGTACTATGTCGCTGTGGCGGCGGTGCTGGTTGAGTCGCCTTACCGCGAAGCGCACATCCGCATGGCTGAACCCATCTTCAAAGAAGTGGAAAACAACTTCGAAGTAATCGTGCATGAGGCTGTACTCTGTCAGAACCTTCTGGAAACAGTCAAAGCCGATGTAGTGCATTTAGACACCTCGCTGGGCAGCTTATCTGTTGAGGAACTGTCTGCTGTTGAGCTTTCGAACATGAAACTCTCCCTCAAAAAGCGGCAAAATCTCCTGAGAATTCTGCCGAAACTGCGGAAAATCGCTGGAGAAATCAGAAGAAGACACGGGATAGAAGTGTTAGCCATAGGCAAAGAAAGCATTCCAGTGAGAATTGCCGAGTTAACAGCTGGCTCCGAAGCAGTACTCTACGCTTGCGCAAACGTGCTGGAAGAGAAAGAGCCGCTTCTTCTCGGTTTGCCTTCAAAATGCCAGCACAGAATAGCCGACAGCAAAGTCTACTTGCACTCGCTTATGGAGGCTGAACACGACGTCAGGGGCTACGCCGAAGATGCAGAAGGCGTTCTAGGCAAGGTCAACATGGCGGAAATGCTCAATCCAGTCGCAAGAGGCTTCCGAGCACTCAAAATAACACCCAAAATCTAAGTTCCGCATCAAGCTCAACCTGAATTTCACTTGGCATTG
>CAYGVV010000006.1:0-18491 GCA_964353395.1 uncultured Candidatus Bathyarchaeia archaeon
CATTTGATACGAGACCCCAACTAGGCTAAATAATTTAGGGACAAGCCAGCGCGCTTCAATTGGAGTCAGTGGTTTAGAAGTTTGGGCTGTTCGGTTTAAACCTGAACGCATGGATGGAATCTATTCGGAATGTGAAAGTCAGACAATATGGAAGCTAAAATTAATTTTCAGTCAATTATTGGCTTGGGATAGAATGTTTCACCACAGATTATAAATACTAAAACACCTCGAAATATTTTTTTAAATGTTATGCCAAAATAAGAAGGGAGAAAAAAATGCATATACTGAAAAACTCTAAAGGTGTTTCTACCGCAGTATTTGCTGCGGCGCTAATCATATCAATTGTGGTTTCAGGCTCAATAGGCGGCGTAGTTTCTATGCAGCTTGCGTTGGGACCAACTGGAGCAAAGGGAGACAAAGGGGATACAGGAGCAACAGGACCACAAGGAGCTACTGGACCAGCGGGACCACAAGGACCCGCGGGACCTGCTGGGGCAACTGGACCTCAAGGTTCACCAGGACCCACAGGGGCAACAGGACCAGCAGGAGCAAACGGAGCTGCTGGACCAGCAGGAGCAACAGGCGCCACTGGACCCGCAGGAGCAACTGGAGCGCAAGGACCAGCAGGAGCAACAGGCGCAACGGGAGCTACGGGACCGCAGGGACCGGCAGGACTCGGGGTTACCCCAGGCAGCTTGGTTGCCCCGGCATATGACAGCGGCTGGGTTAACATCACGAGCATGGTGGGACAGAACATAACGCTAACCCACAACCTGAACACTAATGAAGTGTCTGTAGAGATTACGGGCAAAGCAACTGTTAATGGCGGAATACACCAGAAGCATCTCGGGCTGACGGACTACACGGTTGGATGGAGCAAGACCTACGGAGGAATAAATTATGATGAGGGGCGTTCTGTGGTTCAGACGGGCGACGGAGGCTACGCCGTAGCAGGCTACACACAATCTTTTGGCGCTGGCAGCAACGATGTTTACTTGGTTAAGACCGACTCGGCTGGCACTATGCTGTGGAATAAGACTTACGGAGGAACAAGCGCTGATGTTGGGTATTCTGTGGTTCAGACTGGCGACGGAGGCTACGCCACAGCAGGCTATACATACTCTTTTGGCGCTGGCGGCGGCGATGTTTATTTGGTTAAGACGGATTCGGCTGGCACTATGCTATGGAACAAGACGTATGGAGGAACAAGCAGTGATACGGCGTATTCTGTGGTTCAGACGGGCGACGGAGGCTACGCCATAGCAGGCTACACACAATCTTTTGGCGCTGGCAGCTCGGATGTGTATTTGGTTAGGACTGATTCGGCTGGTTCTATGCTGTGGAACAAGACGTATGGAGGAACAAGCGCTGATGTTGGGTATTCTGTGGTTCAGACTGGCGACGGAGGCTACGCCATAGCAGGCTATACATACTCTGGCGCTGGCAACGACGATGTTTATTTGGTTAAGACCGACTCGGCTGGCACTATGCTGTGGAATAAGACTTACGGAGGAACAAGCGCTAATTATGGGTATTCCTTGGTTCAGACGGGCGACGGAGGCTACGCCATAGCAGGATTAACATACTCTTTTGGCGTTGGCAACTGGGAGGTTTATTTGGTAAAGACCGATGTTGGACTTGGCCTAGCTTGGACTGACTCCATCGCAAACACTATCACTCTCTATCGAGGATTAACGGACGCGTTCTGGAACTACGTGCGAGTGCGCTTGTGGAAAATCCCATAAATCCATAAGCTCCCTTTTTTTCTGTTATCAGGCTTTTCTCTATGCGAAAATTTTTCTAATGCGCACCAGTTAGAAAGAGAAACAAAATCAATTATACTTTGTCGCCTCCTTTCTCGCCGAGTTTCTTCTAAAGTTCCATGCTCGTAGTATTGGTTAAATGCGCGATTTTACATAATATGTGGCTATACTCTCATTAGAACAACAGAGTTGAATAAGACGAAAGACCCAGATAAGTTTCAAGTTCGCGCCGACCTCCACGTCCACACCACCTATTCTGATGATTCAATAATTACTCCGAAAGACCTCGTCTATTACGCTAGAAAACGCGGATTAACCGCTGTTGCCATAACGGACCATAATCAGGTTGAAGGTGCCCGGAAAATCGCCAAGGAAACCGACTTCCTGATTATCCCTGGCACAGAAGTGTCAAGCTTGCACGGGGATATTGTTGGTCTCAACGTTCGGGAGCGCATACCGAGAGGCTTAAGCGTGGACGAGACGGTTGACCGAATTCACGCGGCAGGTGGCGTGGCGATTGCTTGCCACCCGTTTGCCTTATTCAAGGGAAGCTTGGGAAAACACGTTAATGCCAAGTTTGATGCTGTGGAAACGATAAACGCTTCAGCCTTCCCCTTTAACCGCTGTGTGAGTAAAGCTGAACAGACCGCTGAACGCTTCCGCCTGTCCAGAGTTGCGGGCACTGATGCTCACCAAGGTCTCTCAATTGGTTATGCCTATACGCTTATGGATTGTGAACTCAGCGTTGACGCCATAGTGGAGGCAATAGTTAAAAAGGAATGCCAGCCTTTCGGAAGAGCATTGCCTTTGTCTGTGAGAATCCAAAATCAGCTTCGGTTTTTTAAGAAGTATCTCTAATCCCGAAGAAGACTACCGAATTATGCGGATGTTCTTCCCGAACCTTCAGCCACCAAGCGATTATCCAACAATGAACACGAAAACCTTACAGCACTTCGAAGAAACAGGTAGGCTGAGCCATTAGAATAAAAATAAATGTCTAATTGAATTCAAATTGTGCGCGGGGCTAAACTTAACCGAAAAAATCACGGTTGCTCGGAAAGCACGGGATTCTGGATTCTGAAGGAGTAGTCAGGTTTGAACTGGTGCATGAATTTATCCTGCTATGCTTCATAAAAGTTTCATCCAACCACCAAAACACTCTTCTTTTTTCATCGTACGCGTTACCTGCAACCAAACGCTTTAGATACCGAGTTTGCCGCTCTTAATAAGGGAAGCCAAGTCAACGATACTCAGTCCTTTTTCTTTGTCACTTGGCGAAATTCTTAGGTTATGTTTCTTGAGAAATTCGTCGACAGTGTTTGCTGCCTCAAGGAGCACTCTTAACAGATTGTTTGCCAATTCATAATGCGCAACGTCAAAGGAGAGTATGAGACATAAATTCCTGCTACAAATCTTCCGGTACTCTTCCAGAGTGAGAGATAATGGTTTCTTTGATCTATCAAAAAACGTGATTTTCGGTTGTTTTGGGTCGATGAGAAAATTTTGATGCTGTACGCCGTTTCTAATTTGTGGAATGAGACTCCTTAGTAATTCAGCATACTTTCCTCTTTTGTATGAGTTGATTATATTCAATACTTGTCCTTTATTCAATATCTTTCGACCAAGTATTTTTTCAGCAGGTGAAACAAGGTACTCATCAATTACGCATTCATAATTAATGACGTAAGCTCTGTTTAGTTTTCTAAAAGGTTCATGATACTCTGTGTTTTCGCTTAGACGCGATTCTCCAAGAAGCTCTGTGTATTCTTCCCTTGACTGACAAACTTGCATATTCTTCATTTTGTCAAAATCAAGCAAACTTAAATCTTTCTTAATGTGACCATCAGAGACTAAATCACCATAAAAACTCTTGATGCTCGCAAGTAATGGCTGGATTTGAGGGTCTGTTTTAATCCACTCATGTACTTCTTCTTGTTCCTTTAAAATGCGATTAAAAAACTGCATATCTTTTGTGAATTGGGTATGCACGTACTCATCAATCTCTTCACATGTCATCTTCCTTGACAATACAGCGAATGAATCAATTTCTGACATAGCCTTTTTCTTCTTTGCCATAAAGACTATTCAATGGGTGAGATTAAAATTTTTTACGCAAACCCATAATTTGATGGCAAACCAGCAAACAGGCTTTTACAAAATTATGGGACCAGTTCCGTACTAACAATGTGACTTATTGCCCCAATAGGCGGTTTGGTCTTAAAACCAAGACAGCCGGAGTTGCCGTAGCTCCAACCGCTGTTACACCTACGCGCCAATAACATCTCACGGAATACGTTTTAGCATACTTCTCACCTTTCCTTTTTAGGTAATGAACTACAAGTTTACTCCCAAACTGGGTCAAGGTTAAGCGGCAGGGCATTTGTTTGTTTTGTGCCAGTTACTCGGAGGTGAACGCTTGTGTCACTTGCGGATTCACTCTATAAAGGGGCTATAGTCTTTTCCGAGCACTGATTCGCGAAGCCCAGAATCTACTTTGTAAGACTTTTTGCGCCTTTCTGCGACTTTTTGCGACGGTTTATGACACAATAAGACGCGTGAAAAACCCGTTTCACAAACAGAACACCAAACCCAACCCAAAACACAAACCGCCAAACTCAATAGGGGGCATAGAAGAAAAATCACACAACAGCACCGCACCCACGATTTTTAGCAACATATCCTACTCGATTGCTCCCTCAAGATATGTGGCAAACGCTTTCACAACCTTAACCCGCAACGTCACGCCCAGCAACGCCTCAGCGCTCTTGACAGATATGGGTTTGTAAACAAAGTTCCTGCCAACCCATGAACCAGGCACTTTGCCCTTCTCGTCAATGAGAACTTCGCCAGCCCACCCAATCCACCTCTGATTCCGCTCCAACGCCACTCGCTTCGCCAACTTGGCTGCTTCAGCGCTTCTCCGCTTGACTTCTGCGCGTTCCACGAATTCGCCTTGCATTTCAGCCGCTGCCGTTCTCGGCCTCGCGAAGAACTTTGAAACGTTCACCACGTCAGGCTTCACTTCGCCTATAAGCTTAAGCGTGTTCTCAAACGCCTCAACCGTTTCGCCTGGAAAACCACAGATAACGTCAGTCGCAAGCGTCAACTGAGGAAACGCCTCTCTGAAAGCCTCAACCATCAACCTGAACGTTTCTGCCGAGTAAAAACGCCGCATCCGCCGCAAAACCCCATCATCACCACTCTGCACAGGCAAATGCACAAACTTGAAAACCTTCTCACAGCGGAAAGCCTCAACCAACTCCCCAAGCATCGGCTCAGCCACATTCGGAGTCATCATCCCCACACGAACCCGAAAGTCACCCTCCACAGCACACAAAGCCTTAAGCAACACGGCAAGGTTTGCGCCGATGTCCCTGCCGTAACACGCAGTGTCTTGACTGGTAACCCAAAACTCCCTAGCTCCAGCAGCCAAATCCCGCTTAACACGCGCTACAATTTCCTCTATCTCGTAACTGCGCAAGTGCCCTCTCGCGAAAACCACACAGCAATAAGCACACGAACCCAAGCACCCGTAGTTCACAGGAACCACGCTCACCACAGGATTAAGGCGTACACGTGGAAGATCAAGCTCAGGCATCGCAGATAACGCACCTTCCAACTCCACAACCTGCTCGCCTGCCAAGACGCGGTTCACCACAGCCACGATTCCGCTGCCCGCTGCAGGACCCACAACAGCGTCAAAACGTACCTCTCGGAAAAGACGCTCAAAACTAATAAGCGGCAAGCAACCTGCCACAACCACTTTTCGCCCAAGTGGCACGCGTTTCAAAGCTTCGATTATGCGGTTCTCCGTTGGACCCTTAACTGCGCAACTGTTGTAAACCACAACTTCAGCGTTCGTTTCGGAATCAGCCAGCGTGAACCCAGCTGCTGCTAAGCATCCAGCCAGAACTTCGCCATCTGCTAAGTTAGCGCTGCAACCGAAGCTTCGCACGAAAACCCGCATGTAAACCATCCGTCACGCTATGTTAGAAACGTTAACAGCTTAATAAAAACCTGCAGGTTACGGTGAGTGGGATTATACAAGAACCTGCAACATCACCGTTACTGTGTTTATAAGGCATGGAACGAACATGTTATACACATATATGCCACATAACATATACGAGTATAACCACCAACACGCTTTTCCATACTCACCGAGGGATAATTCAGATTGAAGCTAATCACTTTGTATCTTCCTGAAACGTACATAAAAGCTTTAGACCAACTGGTGAACGAGTGTTTCTATCCCAACAGGGCTGAAGCCATCCGTGTAGCCATCCGCGATTTAATCAGCGAAGAAGTGTGGAGGAGAAAAGGCGTTGACTAAACAAGTACAAGACGAAGGCTTGCCGAAATATCACATGCCTTTAGAAGAAGCAAACAAAATCATCGAACACAACATCAAAATGTTGAACCACAATACGCTAGCCATCTGCAGCACACATGCAAATCCGCAGCAAGAAAACAAACTCACTCCAGTCAAAGCCAGAACCGGATTAAGCTCGTTGAGGAGCAGGTTGGGAAAAATCATGCACAAACTGTACGACCTTGAACCAGATAATGAACCGGAGAAACCTTTGAACATCGATTTAGGCGTTGACCTTTACCAGATGGAAGACTTTTAATCCAAAATTTTCCCATTTATTTTTCAGTTTAGAGTAGGATTTTTTTGTCATCTGCAGCTTGTTTGGCTTGACGAAAAGGCTATTATTTCTGGAGCACCTGTTTTACGGGCATGAGTCAAGTTGTCCAGCGAATCAGGGAAGAACTGAAAGCTAGCGCAGACGAGAAAACACGGCAGAGTTTCCAGAGGTTCTTCAAGGAAGAAGTCACTTATTACGGCGTGAAAACGGCTACCGTGGGCAAAATAGCCAATGCGTTCTGGAGCGAAGTGAAATCCCTCGACAAGAAAAAAGTTTTCTCGCTCTGTGAGGAGCTGTACCGTTCTGACGTTTGCGAAGAGGCTTTCGTCGTTTCTTTTTGGCTGCCAAATTTGGTGGATAAGCTTGAGCCAAGCGACTTAGCAACGTTCAAAACGTGGATTGAAAGATACATCAGCAACTGGGCAGAATGCGATGGTTTCTGCAATCACACTGTTGGCAGCTTAATAGAAAAATACCCAGCAAGCGTAAACGAAGTGAAAAGTTGGGCAAAATCCGAGAACCGATGGCTTAAAAGAGCTGCAGCAGTATCCCTCATAATTCCTGCCAAAAAAGGAAACTTTTTGCAAGAAGTTTTCGAAATAAGCGACATGCTGTTGCACGATGAGGATGACATGGTGCAGAAAGGCTACGGTTGGCTCCTGAAGGAAGCAAGCAGACTACACCAGAAAGAAGTGTTTGACTACGTGGTGAAAAACAGGAAGACGATGCCGCGAACAGCGCTTAGATACGCAATCGAGCTTATGCCCAAAGAGCTCAAAGCAGAAGCAATGAAACGAGATGAACTTGACTAAGCTGAGAGTACTCTAGTTGCTCGGAAAAGACTATACCCCCCCTTTAAATAGTTTGTTTATATAGAAGATTGGTTTTTGGCTGGCTCTGTTTTCTGTAGTCTACTACTCTGAAGCGTCTACCCCCTCCCTTATAAATAGAGCCAACCAGCCAGTTAACGAGCCTTTCACTTCTGGGCTTTGGGATGCGTAACACTTAAGCATTCAGCAGCGCTATAGTGTACTCATTAATATGAAAGAGAGGAAGATGCCCGATAACTCCATCAAAAAGAGCCCCGAGAAACGCCAAAAACAAACGCGGCAGAGGCGCTGACTGCCCCGTCGAAGTGGGAAGCACGTACGAAGTAGACATAACAGAAACAAGCCCCAACGGGGAAGGCGTAGCCCGCGTCAAAGGCTTCCTAATCTTCGTCCGAAACGCGAAGCCAGGCGACCACCTGAAAGTAAAAATCATGAACTTGGACTCTGTAAGCGCAGACGCAGAAAAAGCTACATAGCACTGCCCGCGCGCTTAGAGCCTGTCTATTTAAATTTGTAAAACTGAGGCGCCAAAGTTTGCCTGTGTTCCAATGCACCAAATGCGGTCGCAAAGTGCGGACGGATTATGAGATTTGCTGCACGGGCTGCGAAACGCGCAACGTGGAGAAGGCACCTGAATGCTGCGGCAAACCCATGATAGAAACAATCGACGACTAGAAAGCCGCTGCATGTGCTTTTTGAAAAAAGGGTGAAGCAATAAAAGAGCAAGCGAACCATTGAATAATTGACTAGTTATGTCCCACGTAACAGATGCAATTAGGCAACGGCGCAGCATCAGAAAATACACCCAACGCCCAGTACCGCCAGAAGCCATACGCGAAATCCTCAACGCAGCAAAGTGGGCACCCTCAGCACATAACGCGCAACCCTGGCAATTCATCATCCTAACCGAAACACAGCAAAAACGCCGCTTAGCCGAAGCAATGGCGGACACTTGGCTGCAAGACCTCAAAAAAGACGGCGAAACACAAGAAAACCGCGCGAAATTAATCAACGATTCGGTTGAACGCTTCACCAACGCTCCTGTACTCGTAGTAGCCTGCCTAACCATGAAAGACATGCTTCGTTACCCAGATGAAGAACGCCAGAAATGCGAACACGACCTGGCAGTGCAAAGCCTAAGCGCAGCCATACAAAACATGCTACTCACAGCACACGCCAAGCAACTGGGAGCATGCTGGTACTGCGCGCCAATCTTCTGCAAAACCGCCGTGAGGCAAGCACTCAGGATTCCAGAAGACGCTGAACCTCAAGCATTAATCACCATTGGATACCCAGCTGAAAACCCAAACCCACCATACAGGAAACCCCTCCGAAGCATCGCCCACTCGGACACATGGGGCAAGGCACTATAACCGCACCTTGCGCTAAGCGGGCAAAAACAGACTCAAAACCCTGAACGCCAACCCGCCAACAACCAACGCGAGACCCACATCAATAACCGTTATGCCAAGCGCCTTCCTCCACCCGAACTCCTTCTTGCACACGGCTATCGTTGCGAGGCAAGGGATATAAATCATGACCACCAACGCGAAAACAATCATCTGCACCGCACTCAAAGACTGCAACCCCAAACCAACAGCAGCCAGCGTGGTGGACAGCAAGATAAGTGTCAATTCCTTGCGCAGAATCCCAAAAATCAACGGAATAGCAGCCACCGCAGGAAGCCCCAGCCACCAAGTCATAACTGGACTCGCAGCATCCACAAAATAAGGCATCAAACCCGACAACGCAAACCCTTCCACGGCAATGCTTCCCATGATCATTATTGGGAAAGCCACGTACACGAAATCCTTCGTGCGACCCCAAGTCTTAATCGCTATGGTCTTGGCTGAGGGTCTCTTGTAACTGGGCATCTCCATAATCAACCCCACAGGTTCGCCAGGCAACGCTTTGAACGCTATCCTGCCTAAACCGAAAACAAGAACCAAATCAAACACGTACAACCCCAACACAGCAGGCAACCCCACAAATCGCCCAACTAACCCAAGAATCACCACCGTTCGGGCAGCACACGGAATAAGCACAACAACGAACGCAGTCAAAAACCGCTCACGCTGAGTCTCCATGATCCTGCAGCCCATGCAAGCGGGAACACTGCAGCCGTAACCCAGCATCAACGGAATAAACGCTTTCCCATGCAACCCAATCTTATGCATGACACTATCCATGAGAAAAGCAGCACGAGGCAAGTAGCCACTGTCCTCAAGCAAAGCCAAAATCACGTAAAACGGCACGATATAGGGCAAAGCGATGGTTATTCCCGCCGCTACGCCTCCCAATACGCCCTTCACGAGCAAGTCCACCGCCGCAGCAGGCAAAACAGGACCCAGCAACCCCGCGAAGCCCGCTGACAACCATGCAAGTCCGCTGTCCAGCCACCCTGAAAGGTAACTTCCCCCTGCGAAAATAACCGCGAACGTAGCGGCCACCACACCAGCCAGAATCAGGTACCCGAACACTTTATGCGTAGTAACTGCCGCTAACTTCTGCTCTAGGCTGATTCTCGGCGGTGCCTCAACCACCACTGAGTCTTTGGCTAACTTGCTGGCTAACGAGTACCTTTCGGAAGCCACTATGACGGGTGAGCTTTCGCCGTGTACTTTCTCAAGGTCAGAAATCAGCTTTTCAACGCGCTCTAAAAGGGCTTTTCCTTCAGCGTAGGCTCCAGCTTTTCCCACGATGTCTGTGTCCCGCTCCAACAACTTAATTGCTATCCACCTTGAGGGATAAATGGCGCAGAGCTGCGGAAGCTTGGAGACCACAAGGCTCTGAATGGTCTGAATCTGCTCTTCAATTTCCCTGCCATAAACAATCTTGGCAACGCGCGTTTTCTTTTTCTCAGCCGCCTCAGCCACAACTGTGGAAAGCAACTCGCTTATTCCAGTGCCCGTGACAGCCACGGTGGGGACAACCTTAACGCCCAGAGCCTCAGAGAGTTTTTCTGTGTCGATATTTAATCCTTTTTTGGCTGCGAAGTCAACCTGATTCAAAGCCATTACTATTGGCGCTTCAAGTTCCAGAAGCTGAAACGTCAAGTACAAGTTTCGTTCAAGCGCTGAAGCGTCCACCACGTTGACGATGACATCAGGTTTTTCAACGGCTAAGTAGTCCCGCGTGACAATCTCTTCCATAGAATAGGCTGAAAGCGAGTACGTACCGGGCAGGTCAACTACGCGTATGCGGAAGCCCTTGAAATGGAGTGTTCCTTCCGCGCGCTCAACCGTTTTTCCCGGCCAGTTGCCTGTGACTTGGTTTAAGCCTGTGAGCTGGTTGAAGATGGCGCTTTTTCCAACGTTCGCGTTTCCTGCCAACGCGATTGTCAGTTCATTAGTCATTCGAGTTTGCCTTCAGCCGTTGCACAAAAATTTCTGAGGCTAAACCGTAGCCTAAGGCAAGAGCTACGCCTCGAACTTCGATTTCTATGGGTCCGCGGAAAGAGCATTTGCGTAAGAGTTTAACTTCAGATCCGGGGGTTAATCCCATGTCTGAGAGTCTGCGCACTACTTCTAATTCGCCTGTGGTGTGGGTTACTATTCCTTTGGTTCCTTCCTGCAAGTCTGTTAGGGAGATTTCTCCTTCGGAGTTCAGGTGCGTTTTCTGTTTTCCTCTGTTGCGTCGCCTATTCCTCAACTGCATGAGTACTCCTCCAATTTTTTTCTTACAAGAACGTTTGCTGCGAGATGGTAGTCTAAACAGCGTTCTTTTCCTTCGACCTGAAGGATAACGCGCTGAGCATCTTGTCGGGTCTTGTGGATATGTGCTTCGGGTTTGATTCTTTTTTCGGCTAAAACCAGAAGGTTCACTTGTTTCTCGTCGATTATCCGATCCACGATGTAGCTTTCACCCGAGTTGGCTTCCGTCAAAGCAACGCAGGCTTCCTCTGTAATCAATCCGTTTTCCGAAGGTATCGGGTTTCCATGTGGGCAACACTTCGGATGCCCCAGTCGCTCATCCAAGAGGGAAGCTACATTTTTGGTTAGGGCATGTTCAAGTTTGCAGGCGTCTTCATGTACGCTGCTCCATTCTGCTTTTAACACGTCTGTAAGTAGCCTTTCGGCTAAGCGGTGCCTTCGCAGGATGCTGAGGGCGATTTTTTCGCCTTGGCTGGTTAGTTTGACTCCTCGGTACGGCTCGTGGGTTACTAAGCCGTGGCTTTCTAAGTGCTCAATTGTATTTGTGATTGAGCCTGGAACAACACGCAGGGTTTCGGCTAGTTCTTTTGTTTTTGCCATGCCGTCTTTTTTTTGAAGCCTGTAAATCATTTCGATGTATTCTTCGGCTTCATATGACAGTTCTGTTTCCATTTTGGGCGCTCACCAGATTACGAGTACTCGTAAATTATACGAGCTCTCGTAACTTTCTACCGTGGAGAACCTAATAAGCCTTTTGCACCAAAAAAGAAAGAAAGGTTAGGAGCGCACCATTATAAGCATCATCTTGAACCGCGAAATCGCCTTCACAGCATGCGGCTCACCTGCAGGCATCACCGTCATCTCTCCAGTCTTCAGCCGAACTGCTTTGCCTGAAATGACCACTTCGGCTTCGCCGTCAAAAACGTAGACAAGCGCGTCGAAAGGTGCAGTGTGCTCGCTTAATCCTTGTCCTGCGTCGAAAGCGAACAGCGTCACCGTTCCAGCTTTCTTGTCTATTAATGTGCGGCTTACCACGGAGCCTTCTTGGTAATCAATCAACCCTGCCAAGTTCACTGCTTGAGCTTCAAGCTTAGCGGTGCCGTCAGTGTTCTTGTTCTTCACCATTGCCTTTTCGCCTTCTGTTCAAAGTAAACTGTTAACCGCTATTAAAACAAGCCGAGATTAGCGGTTTTCATTTGAAGACAAAATGAATGAGAAAAAAAAGGCACAATTATGTAAGCGCGTCGAAAGCGTGACTGAAAGGTTTTTATTCGCCGTTTAAACTTACTTTCGAACCGCAGTAAAGAGTGAACGTTATGGCATTACAAAAAGGAGACTTCATACTAATCAACTACACTGCCAAAGTGAAGGAAACAAACGAAGTTTTCGACACCACAGTTGAGGAAACAGCCAAGAAAGAGCACCTTCAGAAAGAAGGAACAATCTACGAACCAGAACTAATAGTCATTGGCGAAGGATGGAAGCTAAAAGCATTAGACGAAAGCTTCACCACCATGGAACTCGGAAAAACAACTCAAGTAGAAATTTCCCCAGACAAAGCCTTCGGAGCAAGAGACCCAGAGAAAACTAAGCTCGTCTCCCTCAAGAAGTTGGCAGAGAAGGGAATTAACCCCGCCATCGGCATGCGCATCGAATACGGAGGAAAAAACGCCACCATCCGCAGCATAGGCGCAGGACGAGTACTGCTGGATTTTAACCCGCCTCTTGCGGGAAAAACTCTCGTTTACGACGTGACCGTGAACAAAAAACTTGAAACGACCGAGGAGAAGATCGCTGCGCTTATCCACCGTCGCATCCCCGTTACCGAAGAAAGCAAGTTCAAGTTCATCATCCAAGATAAAACGCTAAGTATTGACATGCCTGAAGAGACGTTCTACGTTGAAGGCGTGCAAATCGCCAAAAGGGGCATAGCGTTGGACATGCAGAAGTTCCTCCCTGACCTGGCGGAAACAAAGTTCGTTGAAACCTTTAAAGCGACGCCGAAACCAGCCGAAACGAAGCCTGAAGAAGCAAAACCGGCAGCGGAAACAAAAAGTTAAACGCTGAAAAGTAGCACTTTCCCCTCCGCTTTTCTTTCCTGTTCTGAATTACCAGGTTAGTTGATTACTTCTGTGGCTTTTGCCACTTTCTCGCAGCCTGCATAGTTCAAGCTCAGCTTTTGGAGGATAGTGTACCTGTCAGGTCTGAGGGTTGCGGCAAGTTCCATGGCTTTGACGATGTCTTCGTCTTTGACGCTTAACTCGCTGGCTGTGGTGGGTGCGCCTAAGCATTTGAGCGTGTCTCGGATTCGTTTCCAGTTTGCACCGTACAGGTAGGTCATCATTATTGAGCCCACGCCGCATTGTTCGCCGTGCATGGCGCTGCAAGGTTTAACGATGTCAAGTGCGTGGCTGAACAAATGCTCCGAGCCGCTGCATGGTCTGCTGCTGCCTGCTATGCTCATGGCTACTCCGCAGCTTATGAGCGCTTCCAAGAGTACGCGTGTGCCTTCCTCGTTGCCCTGTTGGATGTGGTCTGCGTTTTCCTCTATCAGCGTGGCGCTCATTAATGCGAGGCTGGCGGCGTATTCGCCGTAGTACTCGTTCTTGTCGATGTGGGCGAGCCTCCAGTCTCTGACGGCGGTGAATTTGGATATGACGTCTCCGCAGCCGCTTACGACGCTGCGCCACGGAGCTTGAAATATGACTTCTGTGTCGGCAATTATTGCCAAGGGCGACTGCGCCATGGCTGAGTATGGCTTGTCGAAGCCCTTAACCGAGGCGAGGGGGCTTGCGATTCCGTCGTGGCTGACGGTTGTCGGCACGCTGATGAAGGGGATGCCCTGATGAGCAGCGCTTAGTTTTGCTGCGTCGATTTTGGTTCCGCCGCCGACTCCGAAGAGCACCTGCGGTTTCCACTCCTTTATTCTCTCTTCAACCGCTAATACGTCTTTAATCGTGGCTGTTGGGACAAGAAGAATGTCAACTGTCATGCCAGCTTGCTCTAGTAGGTCGCGGACGGTGTTTCCCGCGATTTCGCAGCTTTTCTGTCCTGCAACTATGAGTGCGGGTCCTTTGAGACCTAGCCTTTTAGCCACTTCGGGAACGCGGGATAGGGTTCTTTTTCCAACGATGACTTCCCGTGGAAGCTGCATGTAATGGTAGTTTGAAGGCAAACTGGTCACGCTGTCTTACTCGTAGTAATAATCGGTATAGATTCGTGGGGTAGGGTTTAAAACTTTTTGAAGTCCGCGGCTTGAAACCGCGTTTTAAGACATATGCTTTTTTGGCTTTGGCTTGGAGTTGCTGTTGCTGTTCTTGTAGGAGAACACAAGTGTTCTGCAGTGAGAGTTAAAAGGTGCATCACATAAGAACCATGTAGGCGAAAAAATGGGGAAGAAAGCAGTCTTCACACTTGTAGCTCTGTGTATCGCTTCGCTCGCTCTGCTGGGCACGCCAGCGGTAAAAGCGCAGTTACCCCCATATTATTCCCAGTTGCCCCCCAGCGTCCACATTCTGGCGGATGGCTCCGTTGATCCACCCAACGCATCAGTCAGCCGCGCTGGAGACGTTTACACGCTGACTGGGGACGTAGGCATCAACATAATCGTCGACAGGGACAACATCATCATTGACGGCGCTGGGTATACACTTTGGGGGAACTTCAGCGGGCGCGTCAACTTAGATTACAGACTCGGCGTGACCGTCAAGAACCTCGTAGTCAAAGAGGCGGGTTACGCATTTGCCATGTACAAAGCTGCAGACAACACCTTCATCGGAAACACCTTGATTAATTGCAGCAAGGGTTTCTCCTTTTTTGTCTCATGGAGAAACAACATCACTGGGAACACGTTTATGAATGTGGGGGAGGCGTTCGACATTATCGGCTACTCAACAGGTACAAGCCAGCATAACATCATCGTGGGGAACGTCTTCCAGAACTGCGGCAAAGCAATAGACTTGAACCAGCCGAACAATGTGTTTTCCGACAACATCGTGACTGGCTGCTACGACTTGGGTGTATCGCTATCAGCTGACTACACCACATTCCATAACAACACCATAAGCAACAACGGCATTAACTTCGAAATTTCCAGTTTCAACAACAACGATGTCGACGAGTTAAACACTATTGAAGGCAAGCCCTTAATCTACTGGGTGGGGCGCCACGATGAAACTGTACCTACGAACGCAGCTTACGTAGTGCTTGCAGACTGCAACAACATCCAAGCACGTAACCTTAACGTGGAAGGCATAAGCATCGCTTCAACATCCAACTCTTCGATAGCAGGAAACAGAATAATCCGGAGCAACCACGGAATCCAACCTCACACATCAAACTACCTGCCTTATGAAGATACTCGGGATAGCACGGACTATGGAATTCAACTGGTAGGATGCTCAAATGATGTTGTCTCGGGTAACTCCGTCTCGGGCAAAGCCTACGGTCTTAAGCTCGCAGACTGCACGGGCATTAGCGTAGTAGGCAACAACGTAACCGGCAATGCCTACTGTGGCATTAAGCTCATCAGCTGCACGGGCACCAGCATCGTCAGCAACAACTTTGCCAGCAACGCCTACTTTGGCATGATGCTTTCATCCTCAGACAGCAACGTCATAGAAGGCAACACCATAGCCAGCAACGGCTTCGTCGCAGGCGTCTATTCCCAAGGCGATGTTTTCGGCGTCTCCATATCTGATTCATCAAACAACCGCTTCGTCGGCAACACCGTCACCGGCAACAACTTCTGGGGTATCCGCGTCCTCGGCACCCAGCATGACAACTTATTTTACCACAACAACTTTGTCAACAACCAAGTCCACGACAACAGCCTCCAAGTGTCCATGCTGGGGTCCAACGCGGCTTCTCCAGCCAATCACAGCATATGGGACAACGGCGAAGAAGGCAACTACTGGAGCGACTACCAAACGAGGTATCCGAACGCATCAGAAGTTGACGACTCAGGAGTAGGCGACACACCCTTCTACATCAACGTCAACAACCAAGACAACTACCCACTTGTGGCACCATACAATATTTCTGTGTACATGCAGCCGTCGCCTTCGCCCACCACCAGCCCAGCAGGCTCGCCGAACCCTTCGCCTTCTGAAACCCCAACTTCGTCAGGCACTCCGCAGGCTTCCCAGTCGCCGATGGCTTCCCCGTCAACCTCGCAACTGCCTACAGATTCGTCTGAACCCAACGCAGGACCATTTGTGCCTTGGGTGCTGTTGCTGGTGGGTGCCATGGTGATGGTTGTGGTCGCTGTTGTGCTTGTTCTGGTGTTTGGGCTGCGTCGCCGCAAATAGGCTTGTGTGTTGGCTGCTCTCGTGGGACAACATTTTGTTTTTCAGGTGGAATCATTAGTCAAATCGCCTCAAGAAAACTTTCCACAGAACAGCTACAACCGCACTCATCAGCGCAACTGCAACCATAACCTATGCCACAAGAAAAAACAATAGTCAAACCGCCATTCTCCCAATGTTTCCATCTGAAGCTGACTCCCTATGAAAGGGAGGGGGAAGCGCCTCGGAGCAGAGACTCACCGAAACAACAGTCAACCACCAGTCACTCTGCATTTGCTGCTTTATATAAGGGGGTATAGTCTTTTCCGAGCAGCTAGTCACAAAGCTCTTAATTTCAAATTCACAACCTAAATAATGACTAGAATCATACTAGCCGTCAAAATTGAGACACAAAATAAAGAAACGCTTAACTGCTAAAACGTAGTAAAGTAGCAGAATGAGAGGAGTGATTTGCCGACCTTAGGAATATTCCGCAAATCCAAGAAAGAAGAGGAACAGAAAATGGAAGAAAAAATAGTAGCGCCAAATTCAACACAACAAGGGCCTACCGAGAACAAGGAAGCAATTGGAAAAATATACCTGAAAGCCATGCCTCTCCGCGACTTATCCGATTTGGACGCCATCAAAGCCGAAGTGAACAACGGAAACATTCTCATCCTGAGGATAACACCTCTTGCAAACAAGAGCATCGAAGACGTGAAACGCGCCGTGAACGAGTTGTACGAGTTCGCTGAATCCATCAAAGGAGACATAGCACGCTTAGGCGAAGAACGAGTGGTCATTTGCCCGCCAAAAATCAGGATTTGGCGTGAAAAAACGCCAGTTCAGAACGAACCGTTGCCTACAGCAGCCTAAAAGTTTCTAAAACTGCCGGAACAACAGCGTTGATGCCTGCTTTGCTATCGACAAAGTTAGCTAAGTTTATGATTTTCGATTTTTCTCCGTGAACCATGAAGATGCGTTCAGGCTTAGGATTCAGGTTAGTCAAATAGTTCACTAACTGTCGCCTATCAGAGTGACCTGAAAAGCCCTCAATCGACTCCACATGTAGTTTGCATTGGACAACTGCCATTTTGCCCTCGTTATCCATCATGGTGACCTCGTTGATGCCTTTCTGCACTCTGCGTCCCATGGTGCCTTCAATCTGGTAACTCACAAAAATCATCGTGTTCTTGTCGTCGTCAGCCCAGTTCTTGAAGTACTCAATCACTGGACCACCCTCAAGCATACCTGAAGTCGCCAAGACGATGCACGGTTCCCCTTCAATTATGCCTTGCCGCACACTCGGATGCTCCACAATGGTGAAGTAGTCCGACTGGAACGGGTTAACCTCTTCATGCAAGATGCTGTGCCTGACTTCTCTGCCCAAATACTCCGGATAAGCCGTGTGAATTGCCGTTGCCTCTGAAATCATGCCCTCAATGAACACTGGCGTTTCCTTCATCATTCCGCGTTTCATGTAGCCGTCTATGATGAGCATAATCTCCTGCGCTCTGCCCACTGCAGGAACAGGAATCAGCACTTTGCCCTTGCGCTCCAAGGTTTCATTTATCACACGCGTCAAGCGTTCTTCAGCTTCCACTCTGCTGGGCATGAAGTCATCGGGTCCACCGTAAGTGCTCTCCGTGATGACGGTTTCAACTCTTGGAAACTCATTTGCCGCCGCTTCAAGCAGCATAGTTCTCGCGAACTTGTAGTCGCCAGTGTAAACAATGTTGTGCAGACCTTCGCCGATGTGCAGGTGCGCCATCGAAGAGCCCAAGATGTGTCCTGAGTTATGTAGGGTTAAACGGATGTCAGGCGCGATGTCTGTTACGACGCCATAACGCAGCGGAATCGTATGCAAAACGCATTCACGTACATCTTTCTGGTCGTAGTACGGAGTAATGCCTTGCTTGCCCGCTACGTCTAAGTAGTCCAGCTGAAGCATGGTCATGAGGTTTGAAGTTGGCGCTGAACAGTAAACAGGTCCATCATAGCCGTACTTGTAGAGGAACGGCGTTAAACCGCAGTGGTCAAGATGAGCGTGAGTTATAACCACAGCATCTAAACTGTCTATTTGGAACTCGGGTGAATCAAACCGTGGGAAAGACTCAAACGGCCTCTGCGAGCCAGGGTTGATGCCGCAGTCGAGGAGAACGCTGCTTTCGCGGGTTTTAACGAGAAAAGCTGAACGGCCAACTTCCTGAGCTCCACCAAGCACTGTTAATCGGACGTCACCGACATCGTAGGTTTTGGGTCTGAAGATTCTTTCGCCTATGGTGCGGAGTATGCGTTCGCGTTCTTGGCT
>CAYGVV010000007.1:0-18154 GCA_964353395.1 uncultured Candidatus Bathyarchaeia archaeon
GGGAACCGGTTAGGGCTGGATAAAGCAATACCCCATTTTACATCACTTGCAATTCCTTTCAAAGCGGCACGCTTAAATATAAAATTTGTGGTGTCATACCTCACAGAGGCAGACTAAATTGAGAAGCGACGAACTTAAACGCGGAGTAGAAAGAGCAGCTCACAGAGCGCTACTCAAAGCTTTAGGATTAACAGATGAAGACATGGCTAAACCATTCATCGGCATAGCAAACAGTTACACAAGCATAGTGCCTGGTCACATTCACCTGCGAAGCATCGGCGAAGCAGTGAAAGAAGGCATACTTGCCGCGGGCGGCACACCCTTCGAGTTCAACACCATAGCCGTTTGCGACGGTTTAGCCATGGGTCACGAAGGCATGCGTTACTCGCTTCCCAGCCGCGAGTTAATCGCCGACTCAGTTGAAATCATGATGCAGGCGCACAGGCTGGACGGGATGGTTCTGATCTCCAACTGTGACAAGGTCACGCCTGGCATGCTTATGGCTGCAGCGCGGTTGGATGTGCCTGCAATATCAGTGACTGGCGGCGCCATGTCATCAGGCAGAATAGACGGAAAGAAAGTTGGAGTGAACAACGTTTTTGAAGCTGTGGGCATGGCTTTCGCCGACAAAATGAGCAGCGAAGAGCTTGCGCGGCTGGAGAACGCGGCTTGCCCAGGCTGCGGCTCCTGCAACGGAATGTTTACCGCTAACACCATGGCATGCATGACCGAGGCGCTGGGTATGTCGCTTCCTTTCTGTGCCACAGCGTTGGCTACAAGTGCCATGAAACTGCGGATAGCCAAGGAGTCTGGCGAGAAAATCGTTGAACTTATCCGCAAAAACGTGAAGCCAACCAGCATCATGACGAAGGCGGCTTTTGAAAACGCCGTCGTCGTAGACACCGCGCTCGGCGGTTCCACAAACACGGTGCTGCACCTTTCCGCCATTGCCAAAGAAGCGGGCGTGTCGCTGCCGATAATGATGTTTGACGACATCAGCAGGAAAGTTCCACATTTGAGCAGCTTGGTTCCAAGCGGTCCCTACGACATGGAGGAACTGGACAATGCAGGTGGTCTGCCAGCCCTGATGAAAGAGCTCATGAAGTTCCTGCACACGGACGCGCTCACCGTCACATCCAAAACAGTTGGCGAAAACATCAAAAACGCGAAAGTTTCAAATGCCGAGGTTATCCGACCGTTGACTAATCCCGTGCACAAAGAAGGCGGAATCGTCATACTGAAAGGCAACGTCGCACCCAAAGGCGCTGTGGTCAAGGCAGTGGCGGTTTCGCCCAAAATGATGAAGCATACGGGTCCAGCGAAAGTGTACGATTCCGAGCGCGAAGCTGAAGAAGCCATGAAACGCCACGAGGTCAAGGCTGGCGACGTGGTCGTTATCCGCTACGAGGGACCTAAAGGCGGACCAGGCATGCCAGAAATGCTCATTCCCACCGCCACAATATCTGGAATGGGCTTAAGCGAAAGCGTGGCTTTGATAACGGACGGCAGGTTTTCAGGCGCCACACGCGGACCCTGCATTGGGCACGTTGCGCCAGAAGCTGCTGAAGGCGGACCTATTGCGGTTATCAGGAATGGCGATGTGATTACAGTTGACATCTCGAACCGCGTTTTGAATGTGGAGTTGTCGGCGCAGGAAATCCAGAAGCGTTTGGCACAGTGGAAGCCAAGACCTCCGAAGATAACTAAGGGCTATCTGTCTCGGTATTCGCCCACGCCCACAGAGTGAATTCGCTGGAAACAGTAGAGATTGAAATGGTCCATTTTCTTTACTTTTTGTGTATTGATTAAAAAGGGAACGTAGAAGTAAGAGGACTGGAAATACGAACACGGCTCTGCTGGCAAACTGGCTGAAACAGATTATTCAGAAAACAGTTCTGTAATTTCACTGTCAGCAGGGTTTGCAGCCTGAAACTTGAAACGTTTAAATAACGAGTTGCTGGATATTTCTGAACATGCCACGCTCACGTAGATTCCGCAAAAACCAGAATCGGGTTAAACCTGAATGGGGCAAAAATAATCCGCAGAACAAGAAGAGAAATAGGAAAGTGTTAATTGCCATTGGCATTTTGGCTGTTGCCACGGTGGTGATTTCGGCGTTCTTTGTGCTTGGTCAAGGATTGTTTGCTAGCCCTTCAGCTAGTCCATCTGCAAGTCCTTCAACCAGTCCGTCTCCAAGTGCGACGCCACTTACTTCACCAGCAGGTGAATACAGCGCAAACGGTACCAGAATTCTCCTTATGACTTCCATGGGAAATATCACGGTTCAGCTGAGGGATGACAAGCCTATCACGTCAGGGAACTTCAAGAACCTGACTGAGTTGGGATTGTACGACGGCACGATTTTCCACAGAGTCATTGAAGGCTTCATGATTCAAGGTGGGCTCATCCAAAACGCCAACATTCCCACTATTCTCGACGAGATAGGTAATGATAACCACAATTACAACGGCACGATAGCCATGGCGAAAACTTCCCAGCCGAACTCGGCAACCAGCCAATTCTTCATCAACGTCGTAGACAACGGTCCTAATGCTGTCGATCAAGCTGGTACAAAGTTTGACTCTGTCTACACACAGTTCGGCACGGTAATCCAAGGCATGGATGTAGTCATGGCGATTTCGAAGGTGGCGACAGAGAGTACATATAACACGCCGCTGCAGGATGTCACGTTAATCAAAGCCGAAGTCTTACCCTGATAAATCTGCCTTTTCCCAGTTCTTTTTTCACTTCATTATCATTCAATTCTGGGCAACTCGCGACTTTTGAGAACGCTGTATAGACTACTGTAATTGCAGAGTTGCATGGCTTGTTAAAAAGCGAAGAATGAGGAGAGTTGAATTCGGTGATGTTGGTTATTTCTGTTTTTCTTTGGGTTTGGAGCCGATTTCCACGCATAGGATGTTGATCTGGTATTTTTTGTCTCCGACTTGCATTTTGCCTGTTGCATGGTAGCCTCTGCTTCCAGTTTTGAAGTCTTTCTTGCCCAATAGGAAATTTTGTTTTTCACCATTCAACTGGATGGTTGCTAAATTCACTTCGCTCATTCCAAAGTCACCATTTACGGTGATAGGTTCAGTGTGTTGTCCCTTTTCACCTTTTCGCTCCTATAGCAGTTTATTGGGCAAGGCGGATTGTGAATTGTGGATTTATCTGAAGAGAGGCGACTGTTCTGTTGTGCGATTTTTTGACTATACCCCCCTTATATAAAGGCAGAAAAGTGAGTTATATTTTCTTCAGATTGGTTTGTGTTGTTTTGTGTGTGCTTGTTTGGGCTGTTTTGTTTCTTTCGTTTGGCATGAGCACTTTGTTTTTGTGGCAGAAACAACAGTCTCGAGAAATTTGAGAGATAGAGCCAATATGGGTTGAACTTTTGTTTCTTTTTTGGGGTGCGTCGTAGCAGTTTGGATATTCAGTTTATCCTCCTATTTAGAAACTGGAAAATTGAAAGTTGGTTGTTCCCTGAATAGATTTTGGCGTGAACAGTGAACCTGTTGAGTCGTTGCTTAGGGTTTAGTGGAACTATTTGTTTTTGGCATGTTTCGCGGGAAGAGAAACTTGCTTTTTCAGTTTCCTTTTCATTTCCTTTTCTCTTTGGAGTTTTTTGTGCTGTTCCAGACCTTCAGCTTTCTTGCTATCAGGCATTTTTCAATTCACCACAGGTTTTATGGCATTACTGCCATTTTATAAGCCTTGCTATTGCCTTTTGGACGGCGCTATATTAGAATGACGCGTTATTTTTTGGCCAGAGTTTTGGGGTCGAGTAGTTTGCGTTTTTCGTCTTCGTCTACGATGTAGAGTTGGAAATCGTCTTCGTCAGGTTTTCCTGCTGTGTAACTTTCTTTTTGCCTATTTCCACACCAACAAGGTAATGCCCAACGCTAAAAATTGAGGATTTGAATAGTCAACCGCTTTTCAATGACAGATACTACTTTTCTAGATTTGGCAAGAATTCAACAACTTTAGCGAGCCGTTCCAATAAGGCATGGTCAAACTCTTGGTTTTCTTCCAAATTTGTTAGAGGAACAGCGCGCTTCATACGAATTCGTGAGTTGCTGTGCGCTATAACAATTTTTGTCGCATAAACTTCGAACTTCGAAGTAGCACAGTTTTTTCAGAGAAAATGTTAACAGGGCGATTAATTTTTTGTCATTGGGCTAAAGCAAAATTGCTTTAATCAGTTTAATTTCTCTTGCAGAATCTCAAGCGAACCCTTTTACTCGCATTTTCCATGTTTCCGTCGAGCTATAGCAGTTCGAGGACTTTCTCTGGGACCAGGAAGCTTGTTCCGCAGCGGGCGCATGTCAGTTCCTTTGTCTTTGAACTTGCCGGTTGGCTTTCACTGCAATGTGGGCAAACCACGCTTATTGTTCCTATCTTGCCCGTTTCCAAAATAGCCGAGCCTGAACGGTTCCTCTTAGCCAGCCTTCTGCATTCTTTAGCTTTGTCCCACAGCCCAAGTTTTTCATATTTCCGAGCTGCATCTTCATACCGCCCAGCCTTCCCAAGATGCTCAATTGCTTCGATTTCCTTGGAAGCTTCTTCTTCGGATACGAGGTTTTTGCTCTTGCAGTACGGGCACATATCGGGATGCGCCTGCAGAATGTCTTGGCCACAGTTACCGCACTTCATAGTCTCTGCCTATGTTGATTTGCCTGAACAGATATTTCTACCTTGCCGACAAATTGACGAAAAATCGTTCCGCAATTGATAGAAGCAGTCATTCAGATTTGCGTTATGACCGCTTTGGCGTCGGCGTCAGGATTCCAGCCAGAAGTACTTGTGACCTGGCAATCACCGGTTTGCTTTTCACCCAAAGATGTGTCGATGACAGAAAGTGTTTTAAGGTACGACTGCAGTTTAGTATGACTATGAACAAGTTGTCCTGCGTCCGAGTCAAACGCAAGGGGCAGGTAACAATACCCTTGGAGCTGAGGTTAAAGCTGGGTATAGATGAAGGTTCCTTGCTGGAGGTTAAAGCGGAAGACGGCAGTATTGTAATGAAGCCTACTCCTCGATTGGAAGCTGGTAAAGTTGTCGGCGAAGAAGAATACAAGCGAATTATCCATGAACTTGAAGAGCTTCGGAGACACTGGCGTTGACGGGTGTAGCCGACACACGCTTATTGCTCACCTTGGAGTTTCCACCTAGTGAAGAAGTCAGACAAAAAATAATAGGTCTGTTTGAAAAAGAACTCGGGAGACATCTCCTCGCACCGTCTATTGTTCTGAGCGAATTTATTGAGATTGCAGGGGCAACAATCGGTGAAGATGCGGCGAAGACAAAAATAAGACTGCTGAAAGAAAAGGGAATGAAAATAGTGGCCTTGGGCGAAGAAGAGGCTATGCTTGCAGGCAGTCTTCTTCTTTCACATAGAAATGTGCCAATCGCTGATGCATTAATAGCTTCTTTCGTGAAAAACGGCGTCGCGGACTATGTCGTTACAGACGACCCTCACTTTAGGACAATTGGCGTTCGAACAAAGTGGTTCTAGAGCTCGGCGAACACAAGCAATAAAGCTGGCGGTGATATCGAAGGATTTCTTTGCTGTTTTAACTTTGCATTGTGTTATCCTAAGTAAGCCTCAGTGATGTATCTTCTCATCATTCGATCAGTGTTAAAGTAGTATGCAACTTTTCCGATAGAGTTTTTCATCAATTCTATCCATGCGTCTTCCTCTTCGTAAAATTGGGGGATGATCAAATATTTGAGTTTATTAACTAAATCATCCCGCTCTTGCCTTCTTCTTTCCTCTTCTTCAATGGGCGCTTCTGGTGATGAACCTATTGCCCAACCTGTGACGCCCTCGATGCAGCCTTCTATCCACCAGCCATCCAGTACGCTGAAGTTTATCACGCCGTTGTGTGCTGCTTTCATTCCGCTGGTTCCAGACGCTTCCATTGGTGGAAGCGGAGTGTTAAGCCAAACATCAACCCCAGATGTGAGTTTAGCTGCAATTTGCATGTCATAATTTTCGAGGTAGACAATTTTCATCTCGTGCTTCAGTTTTTCTTTGTACTTGAAAATTTCCTTAATTTCGTCTTTTCCTGATGTGTCTCTTGGATGAGCTTTTCCTGCAAAAATTAATTGCAGTGACCCTCTCTTGTTAACTTCTCTGAGCCTGTTCAAGTCTGAGAAAATTAATGTTGCCCGTTTGTATCCTGTGGCTCTCCGGGCGAAACCTAAAGTCAGTGTGGAATCATCCATTTTCACGCCGGTTTTTTCTTCGACAAAACCCATGAGACTTTTCTTGTTTTGCATGTGTGCGGCCCAAATGTCTGCGTTAGGCACTTTATCGATTCTAACAAGGAGTTCGGGCTCACTTGCCCATCCTGGTATGTATTTGTCGAAGAGTTCTCTGAAACTTTGAGAAGTCCACGTGTAAGAGTGAACGCCGTTTGTTACGGCGCGGATGAAATATTGTGGGAAAAGCTTCTTGGAATATTTTGTGTGTGCCTTGGTTACCCCGTTTTGGTATTTGCTAAGATTTAAGGCCAACCAGGTCATGTTCAACTGGTCCTTTCCGCCAAATTCTTTTATGATTTCTGTTGGAAATTCTCCTCCAAGTAACTCTTCAACCATGTCGTATGGGAATCTGTCGAATGCTGCTTCGACAGGTGTGTGAGTTGTGAAAATGCACAGTTGTCTGACCTTTTCGGCTTCCATATTACGCTTCTGAAGTAGTTCTAGAGTCAGAAGGGCTGAATGGCCTTCGTTCATGTGATGTTTGGCAATGTTGAAATGCGAAGCTTCAAGTAATCTTGTACCGCCGATTCCCAACACGATCTCTTGTTTCAAGCGATTTCTATCATCGCCTCCGTAAAGCAAGTTTGTAATTTTTCGGTCTTCAGGCGCATTTCCTTCAACGTCAGTGTCCAGAAAGAATATTGGAACTGCGCTTCCAATGATGCTTTTGTAGTTGTAAACCCAAGCTTGGACCTTAACGTTTCTATTTTCAATTGTAACGTCTACACTTTGAGGTCCCAATTCTAATGTACGTTCAGGCTCCCACTCGTCTGGAAACTCGAGCTGTTCTCCTGTGTCCGTTATTTTTTGCTTCAAGTATCCCTTTCTGCTTACAAGTGTTATGGCAACCATGGGAACCCTTAAGTCGGCGCTGGAACGTATAACGTCTCCAGCTAAAATCCCGAGGCCACCGCTGTAAGTTGGGATATCGCTTCTTATTCCCAGTTCCATTGAGAAATAAGCTATTCTGGGGTTCTCAAGATGACTTTGCACGCGTTCTTCACCATAGGACTGCCAGTTTTACAATGGCTCTGATTTGGTCTACTGTTTTCCTTACCATCAACCAGCACCACATGTACAATACCCTGCATAAACAGCTCTGGCGCGTATATAGACCTTTAATTTGCGCTTCCGTGAAAGAAAAAACGTAGCCCTATATTGCGGTCCAGACAAGGATTGGTTGAAAAATCAAGAGAAGCACACGGGCCAAACGCGTTTTACAAAACCTTTGAAAACTCCGCGAAACCTGAAGTCTAGTGCTCTTGAACACCTACCCCTCCCTTTTTTATAGGTTGAAATGTGTGTTCAGCTTCAGCGTGAAAGCAGGGCTTAATGTGGTGCGGTCGCCGGGATTTGAACCCGGGATCACAAGCTTGGAAGGCTTGAGTCCTAAACCAGACTAGACGACGGCCGCATTTGCTATTCCCATATTCTAAGCTTAATTTAAGTTTATCTGGGTCAATGGATTCTTGAACACTAACTTGACCACTTTGACCAATTGCACCCTTAACATTAGTCTCATTGGAAACTTTGCTGTTTAGGTGCTTCTCAACATATTCTCTAGTCTGTTGATGATAGTAGAACTTGCCCTTGCCATTCTCTCCTTTTCCTTCATAATGTCTGACTCTATAATAGTTGCCTAGTTGCTGAAGGTATCCTTCAACCTTGCATACTTCACACATTATTCTCATGTTTTTAGCCTCTTGAGCTTGTGAGCTCCCCAGACTGGTCAAGGTTGCTTTTAAACATTAAAACATAATTTTGGAGCGTTAAGATGTATTTTACTTAAGATGCTTTTCTATCCTAATCAGCCATAAGAAAAACTTAGTTATCAATTCTTTGAAGCCTAAATTTAAGCCAAAACTGTTACTCTTGTCTGTGTTGAATATGATTATAGCTTACTAGATGAAAAATTACTTTAGCTAAGAACAGTTATTGGATAGTATGCTTAAAGATTTGGCTATAGAGTTAGTTGTTCTAGTTAGCTTATTTTGGTGTATTTTCCTCTTTGTCCCTGGTTTAATGGAACCTTCCAGCTTTAACTACAGACTCGGTGTGCTACCATTATTTGTCTTTATAGGACTATTATTTTACAGTGGATTTCATTTGAAGAGGCTTTTAGATAAGGGAAAAACAAAACAAGCAATAATCTTTCTAGTAGTTCTGTTAGCAACATTAATTATTTCCTCTGCCGTAGTCTGGGATTTATTCCAACCTAGAATGATGTAGATGTTTTCTCATACCGCACTTGGGTTAGCTATTATGGATAGAGGGTATTTTGGAGTCCGTGGAAGAAGCAAAGAAAAAACCAAAGACATGAGAAATAGAATAGATAAAGCTCTTAAAGAAAACCATGGCATAGTGAGTTTATGGCATTTGAACTCATTCCATTTCCCATCTCAATAATATTCGCAATTGTTTTTGTCTTTGCTTGCATAGCAATACTTTGGAAGCTGCATAAGAAAGAAAAAATATACTCTATTCTGTTTAAGGCAAGTCTCATTGTTGGAATACTGCTATTTATTGCACTTATTTTCTCAATTGCTCAAAATATGCTTAATGACCTAGCCAGATAGCCTTGCCTAAACCCTATAAACAGACATTCTAAGCTAGAAATGGTACTCTCACTTCTGTGTCTGATTGTTCCTTGCTTACGTCTATGTGTTTCTTTTCTTATCCTACCCATTGAAAACTTCAACTTCATTGACATATATGCCAATTAGGTGAAAATCCATCTAGTTCAATGAATAACAACATAGCACAAGCCTATGCAGTTTGGTCCCTCTCGGTTATTGTCCAATGAAGATTAAGCTCATAACTTCCCTAAACAAAATCTCAGTTCAAAAAACACGGAATCCAATTTTTGTTTAGAGAACAATATATCTTGGGCGCAACTTTATCCTTAGGTAGTGCAGAGTTAAAGGTAACAAGTTAGGTTGAGAAAATGTGCCCCCCAAACAGAGAATTTAGGACTCCTCACAACCACATTAAAATTCTTCAGAAAGACGCAACGCAAATGGTGAAGGGTCCCTATTACTGCCCTAATTGTAGGAAAGAAAGATTACAGATTTTGGCAGAGGTGAAGAAGAAAGAAGTTTTTGCCATTTGCGCTTGTGGCTTAGAGCAACAGTTAAAATACGCTCCCGTTTTTCAACCTGTAGATTATTACAGCAAGTTTATGGATATGTACAAAAAGAAAAAACAACCATAATTTAATTCTGAGTTTCTTGTGTGTTTTGTAAAGTCTTCAGTTTTTCCTAACACTTGGCGGGCTGGTTTTGTATTTGTTTTTCCTAATGGTCTTGGAATGTTTGTGAAGTGAAAACGTTCTCAATCTGGTCTGGGTAAAACTTATATGTCAACAAAATCAGAGAAAGTAAAGTTTAGAATCCGCAATTCAAAAGGGGAGGTGAAGATTTTGGGTAAAGATGAAGAAAAAGGCAAGGCTGAGAAAGCTGCTGAGAAGACGGGTGAAGTTGTGGGAAAAGGACTTAAGAAGGGTTTTGGAGTAGCCAAAGGATTTGGCTCAGGACTGAAGAAGGGCGTTAAGGGTGAGAAGAAAGAAGATGAGTAGCTGAGTCTTCTTGACCTTCATGTTCCTTTTTTAGTTCCTTGGAATGTTTGTGAAGCGGAACTGGAAAAAAGAATACAACACTTCTTCTCGGCGCGTTTCGCCTTAAGGTTAACTAATAAAGCTGTTTGCGCAATTTAGCTGGAGAGTTGGAAGCCGTGAGCGAAGACAAACTTGAATTTGCCCGACCGTTCCTCATCCTGGGAAACCTTGCGCTCCTCGCATGGGTTTTCCTCGCGTTCTTCGCCACATGGTTCTACAACCAAGTTTACGGCTGGCTGCTCTTAGCCTTCACAGCCGCAGCAATCTACATGATTCTGCGCCGCTTAGGATGCAGCAGCTGCTACTACTGCAAGTCCTGCACCAGTGGCTTCGGCAGACTCGCAGGCGCCTTCTTCGGAACAGGCTACCTCAAGAAAGGAAGCGTGGGCAACAGGCTGGGAATTGTAGCTTTAATTTACTTTTTGCTGGCTCCGCTTCCAGTAGCGTTTCTGTGTCTCTCGCTGTCGGAAGCGTTTTCGTTTCTCAAGGTCTTGGTTATTGCGTGCCTGTTGGCAGTTTCCGTTTACAGCCTAACAACTTGGCGCAAAAACCGTAACTGATGAAATCACTGTTACAGAGTCTTCAAGGTTTCCTCAGCGAAGGCGCCTATCTTGGCGCGTACGCGGGCAACGATTACGCCTTCCGCGACTAAGGTGGCGGCAAGGAAGACTGCGAGAATCCAACCCAACTTGATGAACATTGCCGCCTTGTCAGGGTCCACGTGACCGTGAGTCTGCGCCAGCCAACTCCAGAAGCCCTGCACGCCAATGGACGCGTACGCTTGTAAGTCCACGGCAATCCATGCGCAAAGCAGCATCAACGCAATTGACAACGCGCACCCCACCAAGGTCAGGTTGATGTAGCCAGAAGTCAAGGACGAAGTGCTTGTTATGTGCGTTCCCGAGGCGTCCTGCCGAAGCGTGTAGGTCATCTTTTTCTGGGCGGTTTTGGGCGACGTCCCCCAGAGGGAACCCTGAATGGCTGAAACATATTTTGGTGGTTCCTCGGCGATTATTCTGGATTTGTTCTGGGTGAGCTGTGTCTTCAGTTTTGCGTAGGCTTCTTTGACCCCAGCGTCCACGACAGTTTCAGCCAAGAGACAGCACGCTCAAAATCGGGGCAGAAGGAGAAGCTTAGAAGATGTAGGGCAAGTCTTTGCCGCGGTCCTTTATCTCCTTCAGCGACTCGTACTGCGCTTCCACCAGAATCTTCAACGAGTCGATGTGCTTCCTAATGTCCTCTAATTCGCTAGTTTTCTCCAGAACGCCTGACTTTGCCAACTGCTCGTCTATTTTGTCCACGGAAACCTCCAGCACTTTAACTTTGAACGCGAAAATCTGCAGCGTGTAAAGCAGGCTAAGCTGAGATGACAGCCTGTCTAAACGGTCGTACGCTATCATTCTTCCCATGAAAGCTTTGAGCCTCTGCTCCTCAGTGGCGTCCGCTGATTTCAATATCTGGTCATAATCATTCGTCTGTTTTTGAGCGGTCTCTTTGCTTTCCTCAAAAACCCTCTGGATTCGCTTGGTGGTTTTATCCAGCAGTTCTAAGACTTCATCCAAACCTTAAGTCCCTTCTGTATAGTGCTCTCTACATGCAAACAAGACGTATTTCACGTTTTCCATTAAACGCAGAAACTTGCAGTTGCTTCCTGAGTTACTGCGGTTTATCATCGGACCCGAATAGTTTTTTCTCATGCTGCGACCTAGGCTTGAAACCTCGATTAATCCTGTACCCCATGTTACGCTGCCGCTCCAAATTCAGAATCCGCGCATACAACTTCGACACCTTCGTTTTAGAAGGCACCTTCGGCTTCAAGGGACGAACAGGAACAGGTGTAAAAGGCTTCGATATCTCGCCTCGCGGTTTCCGCTTAGATTTCTTGAAGGGCACATTGCGCACCTTCTTGAAAACTACGAAGCCCTCCTTCAACTTAACTTCCTGCACTTCCCAACCCGCGTCCAACCACGCTTTAGCATGAGCAGATGACGCTGAGTTGCTCCACCACGATTCATTCCTGTACGCTTCCATCGGAAGATTACTGCCAATCAGCCCGTCTATCCGCGCAAAAGACAACTTGACCAGACTGGTGAAGGCACCTCGGAACTTCAAGTGACCCGACAAGCCCTCATACTTCGAAAAAACCCGCGGCGAAACAACCCTGCGCGCACAGTTCAAACACAACATTGCAGTTGGGTCACCTGTGGCAACGTCAGGCACCATGCAGTCCCTGCAGTACAAGCGCTTGCACCTCTCGCATTTTTTCAAGCGGTTAACAGAAAGAACTCTTTTGCAGATACCACACTCGTCCTTGAAGGCTACCACACTCGCTGAAGGAGCACCTTAACGAAGCTCCAACAACCAATACTGCCTATTGCAGAGGATATTAACTTTCAGCCTATTTTTTGGCAATTACCATGGAAAATAAATGAAAAAGGAAGAATCTCTTGAAATGTCCTTCTTTCTATTCGAATTCTATCGTGGAAGGCGGCTTGTCGGTTAAATCGTAAAGACACCTGACCACGCTAGGAATCTCCTCTGTGATTCTCTCCGCAATCCGCATGAGCGTCTTGTATGGGACTTCTCTGGCTTTGGCGGTTACAGCATCTGTTGAGTCAACAATTCTCACAGTTACAATATTTCCATAAACTCTCTTTCCATTCTTGATTCCAGTTGCCTTATCATTATGAAGCACCGCAAAATTCTGGAAAGTTCCAAGCTCTTTAGCTTCTTCCTCCACGATTTCAGTGGCTTTCCGCACGATAGCAACTTTCTCAGGGGTAACCTCACCAAGAACTCTAAGCGACAAAGCTGGACCTGGAAACGGCATCCTCTCGGAAACTTCTTTCGGCAAACCTAACTCGCGAGCTACCTTTCTAACGTCTGGCTTAAACAGTTCCCTCAATGGTTCAAGGATTTTGTATCCGTAAGTCTCAGGGTTGATGCCGATCTGCGACAGAACATTGTGCTGAGATTTTATCCCCGTCACTGTTTCTACAACGTCGGCTTTAATTGTTCCTTGCGCGATGAACCCAATCTTCTCTTCCTTGGCTGCTTTGCCCAAGGTTTTGTAGAATTTGTCTCTGAACGCCTTCCGTTTTTCCTCAGCATCCGTCTTTCCTTTAAGCGCTTCAAAGAACTCTTTTTTTGCATCAATGCACTTCGACTTGATGCCCAAACTCTTGAGCGTACTCATCACGAACTCGGGTTCTCCTTCTCTCCGAAGCCCATCATCTATGAAAACCGCTATCAGTTTTTCTCCCACAGCCTTGTGAACCAGAAAGGTTGTGACGGTGCTGTCAACACCCCCGGAACAGGCAGAAATTACCCTGCTTGCGCCAACTGTTTTTTTGATTTCTTTCAGCGAATTTTCAATGAACTCTTTGGCATTAAACACTTCTTCATTTCCTCCATGATCTTGGATTTTTAAGAGTGTGTTAATCTCGACCTCTTCCCTTTTTAGTTTTGCTATTTCCAAGATAGAACAAATTATTACGCTTTGTTAAAGCAGCACATTACACTTCGTTGGTTACTAAACGTAGAAACTCAAAACATCCGGAAGCGGCTTCGTCTATTCTGGTTGGAAATAGAAGACGGTTCAGTCTGTCTGAGATAGCAAAGGTTACTTTTGCAGGAAACCTTAGCCTTTGATGACCGCTATGGGAACAAGCCGCGCAACCTTCGTGGCAATCCCCAATCTGTCGCTCACTTCAGCCACAACGTCCACGTTCTTGTACGCTGGATCCGCTTCCTCAGCCAAAACCATCGTGCTCGCAGCCCGAACCACAATGCCACGCTTCTCCAACGCTGCTTTGATGTCGCCGCCCCAAAACTTCCGCTTTGCCGCTGACCTGCTCATCATCCGCCCCGCGCCGTGCGCTGTAGACCCGAAAGTCAACTCCATAGCTTTTTCCGCGCCTACGAGAACCCATGAACTTGTCCCCATACTGCCAGGAATAAGCACAGGCTGCCCTTCAGAACGGTAATCCTGCGGAATCTCCGCGTGCCCATGCGGAAACGCCCTTGTGGCGCCTTTCCTGTGAACCCAAACCTTCTTGCTGCCACCGTTGATCTTGTGCGTTTCCACTTTCGCAATGTTATGTGCCACATCATAAGCCAACTTCAACCCGAACTTTTCAGGGTCTTCGTGGTAAACCTGCTGGAAACTCTGCCGCACCCAATGCATAATCGCCTGCCTGTTCAGAAACGCGTAGTTAACCGCGCACGCCATTGCTTGGATGTAATCTTTCGCTTCGGTGCTGCTTCCTGGTGCACATGCTAACTCCCTGTCAGGCAGTGCTATCTTGTACTTTTGTACTGCGTGCTCCATAACTCGAAGGTAATCACTGCAAACTTGGTGACCGTAACCTCTGGAGCCACAGTGAATCATCACCGTAACCTGCCCTTCCGCTTCGATGCCGAAAACCTTCGCTGTTTTTGTGTTGAAGATTTTGTCCACCTTTTGAATCTCCAAAAAATGGTTTCCAGAGCCCAAAGTGCCAACCTGCGTTAAGCCCCTGTTCTTGGCGGTGGTTGAAACCTTGTCGGGATTTGCGTTCTTCATGCACCCTTGCTCTTCGCAGTGTTGAGCGTCTTCAGCCCAACCCATCCCGCGGTCAATCAGCCACTGGACGCCCTCCACAACCAGCTTGTCCAAGTCTTTCTGGGAGATTGTAAAGTCCTTTCTGCGGCTTCCAAGTCCAGAAGGAACATTGCTGAAGATGGAATTTGCTAGTTGAGCAAGTTTAGGTCTAACATCTTTCTCAGAAAAGTTGGTAGTTAACAGGCGAACACCGCAGTTGATGTCGTAGCCCACGCCGCCTGGGCTGATGACGCCCTCATCATAATCTGTCGCGGCTACGCCTCCTATGGGAAAACCGTAACCCTCATGGCCGTCAGGCAGGGTGATGGCGTTTTTGTAGATGCCTGGCAAATGCGCGACGTTGGCACATTGCTCGAGCGTTCTGTCTGTCTGCATCTTCTCTAAGAGGTCTTCGTTAGCGAAAACCAAGCCTGGAACCTGCATTCCCTGCTTGAATCGCGGGATGCGCCAAGTATAATCATTTACTTTTTCAAGAGGAACCTTTGCTGTCGGAGCACGACCTGTGTCTTCGCCCATGTTCAACACCCACATAAAAAGGGAGACCGCTGAATATAAAACAGTTTTGACCTAAGCACCGCTGCCTGTCAAATTTTGGGTTTCTCGGCGAAATCGATGAAGCCTTGCACGCTGTTCTCAATCAAGGTTTTCCTGTGAACAGGATTTCTCTTAAGCACTGGAGCGATTTTCCGAACGGTTTCATCTTCTTTGAGTATTCTTTTTTGTATTGCCTCTGTGCTTTCTCCTTTTCTCACTCCTTCTTCAGCGATTTTTGCCCAAAGCTTGATTTGCACGGCATAGTTGCGCAAGCGCTTAACAGCATCCTGCCCTTTTCCAAAATGACTGTAATACAAAACCTTCGGGTTAAGCCTGATGAGTTTGTCCAAGGAAATCAAAGCGACGTCAGGGCGGAACGGCGGTGGCGTTGTGGGGAAAACGGCGTCAAACTTGCTTATGTAAGCGCCAGCAGCGTCACCTGAAAACAAGCCCTCATTCAGATACTCGTAGTAACTCAGGTTGTGCGAAGCGTGTCCTGGAGTTTCCACAGTCTTCAGTTTCACGTTGTTTCCCGCGTCGAAAATCATGCCTTCACCTGCCACAATTATCCTGCCTTCGGGAACAGGTTCAGGCTCGCCGAACATTTCCGCTACGCTTCCAAGAACCTCCACAGATGCCAGCCAAAGTTTGGCAGGGTCTGCGAGGTGTGGCGCTCCTTTAGCGTGGATGATGACTTTGGCGTTGGGCAAACTCTTCAACAATGTACCTGCGCCGCCGCTGTGGTCTATGTGGACGTGAGTAAGGGCTACGTAGGCTACGTCCTCGGGTTTGACGTTTATTTCTTTCAATCCGGAAAGAAGAGTGGAAATTGAAGAAGTTGGGCCAGTCTCCACTACTATGGCTTTTTTTCCTGTTAGAACGTAGCTGGCGATGAGGTTTTTGAAGCCGCCAGTTTCAAGGTCTATCAGAAACAAGTTTTTCCCAATCTCTTTCGTGTGCACTCGTTACACCCAATCTTTTTGAGACTACCAGTAAAAGTCTCGTTGAAGGTGCATAAACATTTTCCTTCCAACTGCGTTTCAAAATCTGCACACAAACCTTTAACTCTTAGACTTTTTCCTTTCATGACGTAACTAGTGTTACGCGAGAGGCTGAGCTTAGTGAATGCACTCATCTTCGGTGCTCCAGGTTCTGGAAAGGGCACATACGGTGCGAGGCTTCAATCGAAACTTGGTGTTGACCTAATTGCTATGGGCGATCTTTTCAGGGCGATCATGAAGGAAGACACGCCGTTGGGAAGAAAGGTTAAGGGCTGCGTTGAAGCAGGACTGTTGGTCCCAGACGACATAACGTTGGAACTGGTGAAAAAGCGCTTGGCTGAAGTTCCTAAGGGACACGGATTTATTTTGGATGGTTACCCTCGCACTCTCGCACAAGCTGAAGCTCTAGATAAAATCGCCCAAATAGACGTAATCCTGCTGTTGGATGTTCCTGACTGGATCATTATTGAGCGGTATTCAGGGCGGAGGTTATGCAGAAACTGTGGTGCAGTCTATAACCTGCGCTTCTTGAAGCCTAAAGTGGATGGTGTCTGCGATAAGTGCGGCGGACCTTTGTATCAGCGTCCAGATGATACTCCCGTGGTCATGAGGAGGAGACTTGTCATTTACAAGAGGCAAACCAGCTCGCTTGTGCGGTTCTATAAGGGGAAGAAGTTGCCTTTCATCGTGCACACTAGTGACAGTTTGCAGATTCCGCCAGAAACAGTGGTTGAACAGTTTGTGACTGAGCTGAAACAACTGAAACTGGCTTAGATGTCTAGGATGAACATCAAAGTGGCTTTGTCTCTTTCCTTGATTATTTCCATTTGATGATACGTGGCTGCTTTGACGGCTACTTTCTGCGGGTGCTTTTCAGGGTTGAATTTCTCTCCCCACACTGTGGCTTTAAGTTTGAAACCGTCTTTTGTCTCTTTGAAGTTTGTGACTTCAAATTTTGAGTAGAGCATGCCTTTCACCTCGAACTTTACTAACAGCGCTTCAAGCCAACTGTAGAGCAGAGCGTACTCGTCTTCAGCTTCCACCTCAACCAAGTCTTTGTGGTCTGGGCTGGTTTTTTCCGTGTCCGTCATGACTTCAAACATGGCGAGTGCAGCGTTAGCGAACGCTTCTTCCATGGTTGCGCCGTGCGCCGCAATGTAGACATCTGCGGTGTGTTCCAGAAACTCAAATTTCTCCTCGAACTTGCCCGTCTTTTCCAATCTCCAAGCCACCCCCTATTGATTGAGGGGTTGCGCTAAAAACATTTGCGCATTGTCACGTCTCAGTGACGAGTGGTTGTTGCTTTTCTTAGAAGTTGTTTTGGATTTTCTGAATTGCCAACGCTGCCAGTTTCGCCGAGTTCTCTGCGTCCTTTAAACTGATCAAGCCGACTGGACTGTGAATATAGCGTGCTGGAATGGACACGGTGCCGCTTGGAACACCCTGCCTGGTTAGGGATATGCGCGCCGCATCCGTGGTGCCTAGCAAGCCTGTTTCAAGCTGGTATTCTATTTTGTTTTCTGCCGCTGTGTCTATGAGCCATCGCAGAACTTTCGGGTGCGTTACCAACCCAGCATCCGTCACCGTTAAGGCTGGTCCTTTCCCCATTTTAACTGAAGTGTCAAATTCTCTTACTCCGGGAACATCGCCTGCAATGGTCACGTCCAAGGCTATGCCCACGTCGGGGTCTATGCCGAAGGCGGCAGTTGCGGCGCCTCTTAGACCCACTTCTTCCTGAATCGTGCCCACCGCGTACACTGTGCAATCGGTTTTATCCAACTGCTTGAGGGCTTCAATCATGACGGCGCAGCCTGCTCGGTCATCGAAAGCTTTGCCCATAACTGTGTCTTTACCTATTTTCACGTACTGCACGTCGAAGGCTACTGGATCTCCGATTTTGACTCCCATTGCTTTGGCGTCTTCTCGGTTTTCCGCGCCTATGTCAATGAACATTTCGTCGTATGTCACGATTTTTTTGCGTTCTTCCTCTTTTTGTATATGTGGCGGTTTAGAGCCCACTACGCCTGGCAATGCTGCTTTCTCGGTTAGGACGCTGACTTTCTGCGCTAAGAGTATGCGGTCGTCTATGCCGCCCATTTTTGTGAACTGAAGGAACCCGTCTTTCGTTATGGTTTTCAC